>NZ_JBFULZ010000119.1:0-12391 GCF_054049635.1 Cellulomonas sp. P5_C6
GACCCGTCCCGCCGCGTCCGTCTGGGTCGGCGCCGCGAGCTGCAGCGCGAACCCGGCCCACGAGGTGACGGTGGTGGGCCCGGTGACGGTCTGCCCGTTCACGGCCAGCTGCCGGCCCGTCGGCAGCGTGTCGAGCGTGACGGCCACCTTGGCGGGCAGGAAGTCCCGGGTCACGGTCGTCGAGACCCCGCCGGAGTCGGTCGCGGTCAGGCTCACCCGCAGGAAGCTGTTCGCGGCGGCCGCCAGGTCCTCCGGCCCCGGTCCGGTGAAGGCGATGCCGGTCCCCGTGACGGGCCCGAGGAACGGGTGCGTGTGCTGGTCGTGCACCCGCACCACGGTCCAGCTGAGCCGCGTCGGCGCCAGCGTGCCGTCCTGCGCGTCCGTGGCGGAGCCGGTCAGCTGGTAGCTGCCGCCGACCGCGAACGTCGCTCCCGCGGCCGGCGACGTGATCGTGGGCGTCGGCGCGGTGTTGCCCGAGCTGATCGTGACGTTGACCAGCGCGGACACGGCTCCGCCCGGGTCGCGCACCTGCAGCCCGGCCGTCCACGTGCCGGCGGCGTAGGTGTGCGACACGGTCGGGGTGGTGGTCGTCGCGCCCGGCGAGCCGTCGCCGAAGGTCCACAGGTACGTGAGCGCGTCGCCGTCCGGGTCGCTGCTGCCGGTCCCGCTGAGCGTCGTCGTCAGGGGGGCCGCGCCGCTCGAGGGCGACGCGGTCAGGGCCGCGACGGGCGTGCGGTTCGCCGTCCCGGTGTAGGCGATCCGGTGGACCTCCCCCCCGTTGAGGAAGGTCGTGTAGTACAGCGCCTGGGTGCTCCCATAGGGGCCGAACTCCAGGTGCACCGCTCCGCCGAGGCCGGTCGCCAGGTCCGTGCTGGTGCCGCCGTTGAGCATCATGATCTTGCCGCAGACGTAGTCGCCGAACACGTAGCCGGTGTCGTAGGCGGCGGGCCACACGCCGTTGGGCACGAAGGCGCCGCCGGTGATGGAGCCGCACCCGGCGTCGCGGCCGTAGTCGAAGATCGGGTCGGTCATGCCGGCGGGCGTGGCCGCGCCGCAGTCGGTCGCCACGCCGGTCTGCGCGCAGTGCCCCTCGCGGACGTTCCAGCCGTAGTCCGCCCCGCCTGCGCCCCGGTCGATCTCCTCCCACACGTTCTGGCCCACGTCGTTGATGTTGAACACCGTGCCGGCCGCGTCCGGGTCGAAGGCGAACCGGAACGGGTTGCGCAGGCCCCACGCGAAGGTCTCCTGGCAGATCGACCCGGCCGCCGCGGGGGCGAGCCGGCAGCTGGCGGACCCCGCACCGAGGAACGGGTTGCCGGGAGCCGGGGCGCCCGTGGTCCGGACGACCCGCAGGATCTTGCCGTTGAGGATGTTGCGGTCCCGGGTGGCGTCGTTCTCGCCGCCGCAGCCGCTGTTGCCCGCGTAGTCGCAGCCGCCGTCGCCGGTGGAGACGTACAGGTAGCCGTCCTTGCCGACGTGCAGGTCACCGGCGTTGTGGTTGCCCGCCGGCGTGTAGATGCCGTCGAGGAGGATCGTCTCGCTCGCGGGGTCGACCACGTTGTTGTCGCCGAGGACGAACCGCGACACCCGGTTGCGCGGCGCGCCGGCGGGGTTGCCCGTGGTGCTCGTCGGGCACGTCGCGTCGGTGCCGCGGGCCGTGTAGAAGAGGTAGATCGCCTTGGTGGTCGGGTCGGGGTCGACGGCGACGCCCAGCAGTCCTCGCTCGGAGCCGATGCAGATGCGGGAGTTGATGTCGAGAGCCGACGCCGCGAGCAGCGCGCCGGCCGCCGTCCGCACCCGGAGCCGGCCGCCCTTGTCCGTGATGAGCATCCGGCCGTCCGCCGTGAACGCGAGCGCGGTCGGGGAGATGACGGTGGCCACCAGCGTGTCGCTGAAGCCGGTGATCGCGGCCGCCGACGCGGGTGGCGCCGCCGTCACCGTGAGACCGGACAGCAGGAACGCGAGCAGGACGACGAACACCGGCCGACGCATCTGGATCACCGTGGACCCTCCCGCACCGCGGCGCTGCGGCGCTCCGTCGACAATGCTCCGGGTGCCGCCGGGAGCGCAACGGTTGGAGGCGATCGGGCCTTATGCGCGGACGTCGACGACGGCTCGCGCCGGCGGGGTGACGACGATGACCTCGGGCACGTCCGTCCCGCGTCGGACCAGGGCGATCCCGGCGACGACGAGCACCATCCCCGCCAGCTGCGCCGCGCCGGGCACCTCGCCGACCAGGGCCCAGGCGAGCAGCACGGCGACGAGCACCTCGGACAGGGCGAGGAACGACGCGAGCCGCTCCCCGAGCAGGCGGACGGACAGCGCGCTCACGCCGTAGGCGAAGGCGGTCGGCACGGTGGCGACGATCAGCAGCGGGACGATCCAGTGCACGTGCGCCCCGAGCAGGTCGACGCGTACGTCGGGGGCGGCCAGGGGGAGCACGCCGACCGCGGCGACGACGGCGACGGTCAGCGCGCCGACGGCCATGCCCGCGCCCGCCAGGCTGATCGGCGGAAGATCGGTGCGGCGGCCGCTGAGCGCGAAGTACGCGGCGTTCCCCACGGCGGAGACCAGCGCGAAGGCGAGCCCGACCGGGTCGAGCTCGAGCTTCCCGGTGAGGTCGAGCACGAGGACCAGCCCTCCGGTGGCCAGCGCGGCGCCGGCGAGCGTGGCCCGTGTCGGGGCCTGACCCTGGCGGGCCCACCGCCACGCGACGAGCAGCAGCGGCCCGGTGTACTCGATGAGCAGCGCGACGGCCACGGGGAGCCGGTCGACCGCGAGGTAGTACATGGTCGACGCGGTCGCCACTCCGAGCACCCCGAAGCCGAGCACCGTGCGCCACTCGTCGCGCAGCACGGACCAGCGGCCGCGCAGGGCCCAGGCGGCCGGACCGGCCAGCAGCAGCGCGGCGACCGACAGCCGGACGAGGATCGCGGAGCCCGGCGACCACCCGGCGACCAGGAGCGGCTTGACGACGGGGCCGCTGGTGGCGAAGGCGACGGCGGCGACCAGGCCGGCGACGATGCCGGGCGCGCGGTTGGACATCGCCGCCCTCCCGCCGTGATCAGGGATGTCATGAGTGAAATCCGCCTAGACTCRTGACAGTAGCGCCGCCCACCGACAGGAGTCAAAGTGGTTTTCGCACCTGACACCGAGATGAACATCGCCGCGGCCGTCGAGCTGGTCAACACCGCTCGTCGCCGGGACGGGCACGACGCCATGGCGACGACCGACGACGTGTCCGAGTTCTACGCCCGGTGGGGCTACACGGCCCGGCACGACGGCGACGCGGCCGAGCTCGACGCGGTCCGCGACGCGCGCGACCAGATCGCCGGGCTGTGGGACGTCGACCGGGACACCGCGGCCGGCGTGCTCAACGGGATGCTCGGGAGCGGGGGAGCCGTGCCGTACCTCGCCCGGCACGACAGCCTGGACTGGCACCTGCACGGGACCGTGCCGGACGCGCCGCTGGGCACGGTGATGCTCGTCGAGACCGCCATGGCGATGGTCGACGTGGTCCGCAGCAACGAGTACGACCGCCTGCAGACCTGCGAGGCCGACGACTGCGAGGCTGTCCTGGTCGACCTGTCCCGCAACCGCTCGCGGCGGTTCTGCGACGTCAACGGCTGCGCGAACCGCGCGCACGTCGCCGCCTACCGGGCGCGGCGGTCGGGGTCAGCCGACGACGCCCGCTGAGCCGGTCGGTCAGCGGACCGTCCCGCGCACGCACCACGCGACGGCGCTGATCTCGAACGCCCCGCCAGGAACCAGCTGCGCGCTGCGCGCCCGCACCACCTCCCGCTCGGCGTCGCCCAGGCCCGCGACGTAGTCGCCCGCGGGTCCGACCCCGAGCGTGAACGTCTCCCACCACTCGTCGAACGTCCCGTAGCGGGATTGGACGGTCTCGGTCCACGGCTCGACGTCCTCGAGGCCGGCCGCACGGAGGATCTCCGCGAGCTGTCCCTCCCGCGTGCCCGGGAGGGCCGACTCGCCCGGTGCCGACGGGTCGACGTCACGCACCGCGCGCCAGAACGGCTCCAGCGGGCCGCTGCTGCCGGCGTGGTCCCACACGCTCGCGGCGACGACACCACCGGGTCGGGTCACCCGAGCCATCTCCCGGAGGCCCGCCACCGGGTCGGCGAGGAAGTGGACGACCAGCTGCGCGACCGTGAGGTCGACGGCGTCGTCGGGCAGCGGCAGCGACTCGGCCTCGCCGACCAGCACCTGCACGCCGGGCAGCCGGGCCCGGGCGGCCGCGACGAACGACGCTGACGGCTCGACGCCCACGACCGCGTCGACCCCGAGGACGGCGACCAGCTGCGCGGTCAGGGCCCCCGGACCGCAGCCGACGTCGAGCGCGCGGCTGCCGGGCACGATGTCGAGGCTCGCGGCGAACTGGACCGCGAGCGGCTCGGAGTACCGGCCCATGAACCGCCCGTAGGCCTCCGGGGAGACGTCGAACGCCATCGACCGACCCTAGTGCCGGTCCACCGGGGGTCTGGCGCGTCAGGTCGGTGGCGTGAACTGGCTCGCGGTGAACTCGGCGCCCTGCGGGTCCCGGATGAGCGCGGTGCGGGTCCACCCGGTCTCGTCGGTCGCGAGGACCTCCCCGCCGCCGTCGCCCGCGAGCCGGGCGGTCCGGTCCCGATCGGCGACCGTGAACGACACGTGCCAGTGCGGGTCCTCGCCGTCCCGGACGGGCACCACCCAGCCGATCGCGTCGGCGAACCCCGGGGGAGCCGCGACGCCGGCCTGCCGTTCGTGGATGCCGGGGTCGACCGTCGCGGCCAGGTGGTCGCCGTAGCCGGGCACCCGGATCAGGGTGCCGAACCCCACGTCGACGACGTCCCACCCGAAGGCCCGGGAGTACGTGCGGACCGCCGACGCCGGGTCGCTGGTGTGCAGGTCGCTGAAGTTCCAGGCGCCGGGCAYGTTGACCACCTGGGCGCCGGGCCGACGCTTCGCCTGCCACAGCCGGATCGCCGCACCCTGCTCGTCGGTGACGGCCGCCCACGTCCCGCCCTCGCCGGCGACGGTCGGGCCGGTTGTCACCGTGCCGCCCGCCGCGGTGACGCGCTCGAGCGCGGCCTGCACGTCGTCGACCGCCACGTACGTGTGCCACGACGGGTCGTCGGGCCCCTGGTCGGCCGGGTCGGCAGGGCCGCCGATGCCCGCCGCGTCACGACCGCCGACCTGCGCGATCACGTAGCGCGACGGCGTGCCCGGCGGCGTGGCGTCGCGGAACGTCCAGCCGAGGACCGCGCCGTAGAACGCCTTCGCGCCCTCCACGTCGCGCTGCTCGATGTCCACCCACGAGGTGACACCCTGCGGATACGTGCGGTCCTGATCCATCGCTCCAGGCTACGAGCGGCCTCCGACAGCGGCGGGCAGAGCGCCGGTCAGGCGCCGAGGATCCCCTTCAGCGTGCGGGCGTTGCGGACCGCGTTGCCGCCTCCGTCGTTGTTGAAGTACACGAGCACGTCGCGCCCGGTGCCGGACCACTCGCGGACGCGGTCGGCCCACCAGCGCAGGTCGTCGTCGGAGTAGGAGCCGGCGTAGAGGTGGTCGTGGTCGGGGCCGTGCATCCGCACGTAGACGACCGGCGCCGTCGCTCGCAGGATGCACGGCAGGTCGGCGCCGCTGAGCACGCAGTAGGCCGCCCCGCGGCGCTCCAGCAGCGTGAACACCTCGTCCACCTGCCAGGACGGGTGGCGCAGCTCGACGGCGACGCGGACCCAGTCGGGCACGGACCGCAGGAACCAGTCGAGCCGGGCGTCGTCGCGCTCCTGGTCGGGGCGCAGCTGGACCAGGACGACCTCGCGACTCGGTCCGAGCTCGTGCCAGGAGCGGGCGATGCGCTCGGACCAGACCTCGGGCGCGTACAGGCGCTTGGCGTGGGTCAGGCCTCGCGGCGCCTTGACCGACATGCCGAAGCCCGGTGGGAGCCGACGACGCCACCCGGCGAACGTGGCGTCCCGCGGCCACCGGTAGAAGCTGGCGTTGAGCTCGACCGTGTCGAACTCCTGCACGTAGCGCCCGAGCCGCTCCGCTGCGGGCATGCCGTGCGGGTAGAGCACGCCGTCCCAGTGGTCGTACGACCACCCGGACGTGCCGATGCGGACGGTCATGGGCGCTGGGCCGTCGCGCCCGGCAGGTCGGCCGCCCAGCGGGAATAGCCCGGCCGGAGGGCGACGGAGTCGGTCGTCACCGCCTGCACGTCGGTCCAGTGCACCAGGAACGTGCCGCGGTGCCGCCAGGCGAACCAGCGGGCCAGGACGGCGGGCGCGTCGACGCCGTTGCGCTCGTAGCCGAGGAACGACGTGCCGGTGCGTGGGCTGACCAGGAGCCCGTGCAGGCGGGGCGCCGCCAGGAGCCCGTCGAGCGGGCCGTCGAGCGCGAAGCGGACGTCGACGACGTAGCCGAGGCGGACGCCGTCGGCGTCGCGGACGGGGGAGTCGAGCAGGTCACCCAGGATCATGGCTGCCTCCGGGGATGCGGGCGATGACGTGGTCGCGCACCCAGCGCTCGGTCCACGTGACGTCGAGCTCGGTCCCACGGAGCCCGAGCTTCACTGTCGTGCCGACGTCGGCCACGTGCGTCCAGCGGATCCGGTGCCACCGGGACGACGGCGGCCGGCCGCCGAAGATGCGCGTGGCCAGCACGGCGCCGGACAGCAGGGACGTGACGACGGCGGTCTGGCTGCCGTCGGGCAGGTCGCTCCCGTCGACGCCGCGCACCTCGAGGTCGTCCACCGTGCACACCGGCACGCCGTCGACGTCGAGGACCTGCCGGTCGAGCAGGTGCAGGCGCGCGTCGAGGACCAGGCCGGGCGGGTGCTCGTCCTGCGGCAGGGTCATGAGCCCGCTCCCGTCACGATCATGAGGGGGATCGCGGCGACGGACGCCGCCACGATGATGACCAGGTAGACGAGCGCCAACCCGTTGGTGGCCCGTCCGTTCACGTGGGTGCCCATGTACTCGGGATCGTTGGCGACGACGAGGATCGGCAGGTACGTCAGAGGCAGCGCGATCGCCGAGAAGACCACCGAGAACTCGGTGATCGCGATCGGGTCGACGCTGGTCATGAGCACGCCGACGGCGACCAGGATGCAGACGATCATCGTCAGGTGGAAGCGGGCCGCCCGCGCGGGACGGCGGAACTTGCCCCAGGACCAGCCCATGAACTGGGCCAGCGTGTAGCCGCTGGACAGAGACGTCTCGAGGGCGGCGCCGAAGGTCGCTGCGACGATGCCGACGATGACGACGGCCAGGGCGAGCTTGCCGCCGGCCAGCGCGACCGGCAGCACGATCTGGGAGAGCGACGACACCTCGATGCCGGCGGGCAGGAACACGATCGCGGCGCACGCGGCGATGGCGACCGAGAGCACCCCGCCGAACGGGAACCCGACCAGCACGTTCAGCCGCGACTGCGCGAGGTCCTTCACCGTCCACTTCTCCTCGACCGCGCCGGAGGAGAAGAAGAACACCTCGTACGGGGTCATCGCCGCGCCGAAGAGCGCGATCGCGTAGTACCAGTACACCGCGTGCCCCTCGTCGGCGGGCACGCTGGGATGGAACGCCTGCTCGGCGAGCGTGCTCCAGTCGGGGCCCAGCAGGAACACGGCGACCGCGAACACGACGAGCGTGAGCCCGACCAGCCCGGTGACGTTCTCCATGATCGAGAACTTCGTGCGCCAGACCACCAGCCAGAGCGCGAGGGCGGCGACGGGGATCCAGAGGCGCGGCTCGACGCTGCTGGCCAGCTGCAGCGCCAGCGCGATGCCGCCGACCTCGGCGGTCAGGGTCAGCAGGTTGATGAGGAAGCTGGCCGCCAGGTTGGCCCCGGCCGCGCGCGGGCCGAGCCGTTCGCGGATGATCTCGAAGGTCGCGCGACCGCTGACCGCGGCCACCCGCCCGGACATGCTGGCGAACAGGCAGATGCCGACGACGCCGACGGCGACCACCCACGCGAGCGACAGACCGAATCGCGAGCCGACGACGGCGTTCGTCACCAGGTCCCCGATGTCGAGGAACCCGCCGATCGCGGTGAGGATGCCGAGCGCGAGCCCGAGGAGCTTCTTCACGAGCCGCCCGCCGCCTCGAGCTCGGCGCTCATCGCATCCAGCGCGTCGGCGCTGTCCCGCAGGCGCGCGGCCGCGGCCTCCTCGCTGTCCGTCGCGCCGTTGGCCCAGGCCCGGGCATCGGCCGCGGCGACCTGAGCAGCCTGCACGGCCTCGAGGGCGTCGGACTGCCAGCCGGACCCGGTCGGGTCGGCGGGCACGAAGGTMGTGACGGCGTCCGCCGCCTCGGCCAGCACGGCGATCGAGTCCAGGAGCGAGGTGTCGGCGACGGGGGCGGTGACCCGGTCATCACCCAGGAGCTGCACGGACAGGAGCGACGTCTGCACTGCCGAGGCGGCCTGCGTCACGGGGTCGGTGAGCGCGCGCGCCTCGTCGGCCTGGGTCGCCGACGAGCCGACCGCGCAGCCGGCGACGAGCAGCACGACCAGCGCGCTGGACACCCGGACGACGTGCATGCACGCATGCTCGCGCGCCTGGCGGGTTGCTGCATGTCGAGCCGTCGTCGGGGCCCGGGGACGGGGCGCTAGTCGGTCAGGCGCGCGGTTGCCCGGTCGTACCGCACGAGCAGCCGCGCGAACGTCAGGCGGTCCTCGTCGGACCAGTCGCCGGTGATCTGCACGAACGCGGACCTCTGCTGGCGCCGGAACCGCGCGCGCAGGGCGTCGCCCTCGGCCGTGATCGACAGGACCGTGCGTCGGCCGTCGACCTGCGACGCGCGACGCTCGAGCAGCCCCGCCCCGATGCAGTCGGAGACGGCCCGGCTGGCGGCCGAGGGGTCGATGCCGAGCTGCTCGGCCACGCCGCCGACCGTCATCTCGCCGGATCCCTCGTCGACGATGTTGAGGACGAGGTTGCGGCTGAGGTCCTTGCGGCTGGGCGCGGGGTCGACGCTGACCTGGGTGGTCCGTCGACGCAGCCGGGAGAACGCGGCTCCCACCTCGTCCAGGAGCTGGTCCTCGTCCCACACGTCCTGCTCCGGCGGCGGTCCGGCGTCGCGGTGGCTCTCCATGGCACGACGATACCGCGATAGTTGCACGAAAGCACATATGTGCATATCGTCATGCATCTACCCAGGAGGCTCCCGTGATCACCACGCTCGTCAACGCCCGCGTCTTCGACGGAGAGCAGGTCCTCGCCGCGACCACCGTCACGCTCGAGGGCGACCGCATCGTCGACGTCGGCGGCGCGGTCCCGTCGCACGCCGAGGTCGTGGACGCCCGCGGCGGCACCGTCCTGCCCGGCCTCATCGACGCGCACGTGCACACGTCCGCGCCGGCGCTCGCCCAGGCGCTCCGGTTCGGCGTCACGACGGAGCTCGAGATGCAGGGCGCCATGACGGGCGACGCGCAGCGCCGAGTCGGGGCTGACCCCGGACTGGCCGACGTCCGCTCGTCGGGCTTCGCCCTCACGCCCCCGGGAGGGCACCCCTCCGAGCTCTTCCCCGCCGGCGAGCGCCCCGGCGGCCCGCCGCGTGGCGACGGACCCGCCCCGGTCATGCCCTTCGTGACGACGCCCGAGGAGGCCGTCGCCTGGATCCCGCGGCTGATCGAGGCCGGCTCGGACTACATCAAGGTCATGATCGACGACGGGACGGTCGAGGGGCACCCGGGCCTGCCGTGCCTCGACCAGGCGACGGTGGACGCGGCCGTCGCCGAGGCGCACCGGCTCGACCGGATCGTCGTCGCGCACGCGCTGACCGTCGACGCGACGATGTCCGCCGTGCAGGCGGGCGTCGACGGGCTGACCCACGTGTTCATGGACCGACCGCACACTCCTGAGGTCGTCGCTGCCCTCGCCGCCGCGAACGCCTTCGTCGTGCCGTGCATCGTCCTCGACGCGTCGATGATGGGGCTCACCGGGGAGGCGTTCGCCGCCGATCCCCGGGTCTCCTCGCGCCTCGACCCCGCCTGGCTCGCCGCCCTCAGGTCGAGCATCGCCCGCTACCCCGCGGGCAACCTCGACGACGTCCTCGCCTCTGTCGCCGCGCTGCACCGCGCGGGCGTGGACCTGCTCGTCGGCTCGGACGCGTCCGTGCCCGTCCCGTACCTCGGCGGCGTCGCCCACGGCGCGAGCGTGCACCACGAGCTGCAGCTCCTCGTCCGTGCCGGCTTGACCCCGATCGAGGCGCTGCGGGCCGCCACCTCGGTGCCCGCGCGCCGCTTCGGGCTCGACGACCGCGGCCGGATCGCGCTCGGCCTGCGTGCGGACGTGGTCCTGGTGGACGGCGACCCGACGGTCGACATCTCCGACACGCTGGCGCTGCGCACGGTCTGGCGCGCGGGGGTTGCTCGCTCGCTCTGACGCCCCGGGGACGAGACGGCCAGCCCGGGCGGACTGGCCCTMGTCTGTGGGCGGCTCAGTGCGTCGCTGCGGTCAGCAGACGACGCAGGAGCCTGTTGCGGGGCGTCGGGCGTGTGCTCTGCGGGCGGGCGGCGCACGCCAGTCGGTGCTCGGCTTCGATGGCGAGCTCGCGTTCCCTGTTGTGGTACTCGACGAGGATCAGCTCGGGATTCATGTGGGGTCTCCACCTCTTCTGTGTCCGGACGGGGCCGGGGTCGCCGGCTGCAAGCACTGTCGGCGGAGTGGCGGTCGTCCAGTAGGGCCGATGGTCCCGAGCCGGACAGCGTCGTGCCCGTGGATAGGCTCGAGACGTGCTCGTGCGTCCGTACACGTCAGACGACGCTCCGGCGACGCTCGACGTCTTCCTCCGGGCGGTCCGCGTGACCGCGAGCCGCGACTACTCGCCCGAGCAGATCGCGGCGTGGGCGCCCGACGTCCCGGACGTGGACCGGTGGAGCGCCCGGCGCGCCGCGAGCCGCACGTGCATCGCCAGCGTGGGCGACCGCGTCGTGGGCTTCACCGACGTCGACGAGCTCGGCTACGTGGACATGCTGTTCGTCGACCCGGACCACGGTCGGCAGGGCGTCGCCACGGCGCTGCTCGACTGGGTGGTGGCCACGGCTCGTGACGACGGCACGCCCGCGCTCACGACGAACGCCAGCGTCACGGCACGTCCCTTCTTCGAGGCGCACGGGTTCGTCGTCGAACGAGAGCAGCACCCGGTGCTGCGGGGCGTGGAGCTGGTGAACTTCGCCATGCGGCGCCGGCTGCTCGACGACTGACGGTCAGGTTGACGCGCGCGTGTCCGCCGGGACCTCGGTGGTCATCACGCAGTTGCCCTTGCCCTTGGGCCGCTGGAACGTGAAGCCGAGCTGCTCGTACATGGTCCGCGTGGCGTTGTAGAGGAACGACGCGGAGGTCTTCTTGCCGGGCGGCAGGTCGTGCGGATACGACTCGACCAGGCCACCTCCTGCCGCGGAGATCAGCGCGAGCGCGCCGCGGACCGCGACCGATGCCATCCCCTTGCGGCGGTAGTCGCGGTCCACGAACAGGCAGGTGATCCGGAAGTCCGGCCTGCGCGGGACACCCTGCTCCCACTCCTTGCGGTGATGGATGTTCTGCAGCTCGTCGACAGTGCCGTACTGGGCCCACGCCACGGCGACGTCGCCGTCGAACACGAGAGCCGCGTGCGCGCGACCTGCCTCGACGAGCCGTCGCTTGAACTCGCGGTGGCCGAGCTCCCGGCGTTCCTGCGTGGGGTCGGGGTAGAGGTGGAAGTACGTGCACCAGCAGCCGCCCCACACGCCGTTGTGGCGTTCCGCCAGGTCCGCGAACGCATCCCAGGTCAGCGGACTGAGCGGTTCGATCCGATAGCCGTCGACAACGAGGTCCCGATCGCCCATCTGGCGACGGTAGCCGCGGCGGTCCGGCCCGACAACGCTCTGGGCGGCTCCGAGGTCCGACCCTGGGCTGACCCACGGTCCGGCTGCCGGAGGACGCGCCGGCCCGCGCGGCACGGACACCCTGGTGCCGTGACCGACCAGCGCGCCCCCGCACTCCACCGAGCAGCCACCGTCGCGCTCGTCGTGTACCTGGTCGCGCTCGCGGGCGCGGCGTTCCTGCCGCTGCCGTTCGGGCAGGTCGAGCGCGGCACGGGGCCGTCCTACGACCTCGTGCTGCGGCGGCCCGACCTGCTCGCCGGGTGGGAGGTGCAGCGCAACGTCCTGATGACCATCCCGCTCGGGATCCTGCTGCCGCTCGTCGTGCGATGGCGGTACGAGGCGCTCGTGCTCGCCTGCGTCGCCGTGACCCTCGTGATCGAGACGACGCAGCTGCTGGTCTCGGCCGCGGTGGGGTGGGCGTGGCGCGCGTTCGACGTCAACGACCTGCTGCTCAACACGATCGGCGGACTGCTCGGGCTCGCCGTGACGGCGACCGTGCTGGCGGTCCTGCGCCGACCCTCGATGCCGC
>NZ_JBFULZ010000120.1:0-12057 GCF_054049635.1 Cellulomonas sp. P5_C6
GGTGCACTCGGCGACGGGAGGCAGCGCTCGGCGACACGCGACCGCGCCGGGCGACGGGAGGCAGCGCCGGGCGACCGGAGGCCGCGCTCGGCGACAGCACGCGACCGGAGCGGACGCGCGACGGCCCCGCGCTCCCGGAGGAGGGCGGGGCCGTCGACGAGCGGGTCGGTCAGTCGTTGCCCGGCGTCGTCTTCTGCACCTGCAGCAGGAACTCGACGTTGGACTTGGTCTCGCGCAGCTTGCCGATGAGCAGCTCGATGGCCTGGGTCTGGTCGAGGGCGCCCATGACGCGGCGGAGCTTGTAGATGATCTTCAGCTCGTCGTGCGGCATGAGGATCTCCTCGCGGCGGGTGCCCGACGCGTTGACGTCGACCGCCGGGAAGATGCGCTTGTCGGCCAGGCCGCGGGAGAGCCGGAGCTCCATGTTCCCGGTGCCCTTGAACTCCTCGAAGATGACCTCGTCCATCTTGGAGCCGGTCTCCACCAGCGCCGAGGCGAGGATGGTGAGCGAGCCGCCGTGCTCGATGTTGCGGGCCGCGCCGAAGAACCGCTTGGGCGGGTACAGCGCCGAGGCGTCGACACCACCCGAGAGGATGCGGCCGGACGCCGGGGCGGCCAGGTTGTAGGCCCGCGAGAGGCGGGTCAGCGAGTCGAGCAGCACGACGACGTCCTGGCCCAGCTCGACCAGGCGCTTGGCGCGCTCGATGGCCAGCTCGGCGACGATCGTGTGGTCCGAGGCGGGGCGGTCGAAGGTCGAGGCGATGACCTCGCCCTTGACCGTCCGCTCCATGTCCGTGACCTCTTCGGGGCGCTCGTCGACGAGCACGACCATGAGGTGGACCTCGGGGTTGTTGGTCGTGATGGCGTTGGCGATCTGCTGCATGATGATCGTCTTGCCCGCCTTGGGGGGCGCGACGATGAGGCCGCGCTGGCCCTTGCCGATGGGCGCGACGATGTCGATCACGCGCGGCGAGAGCTTGCCCGAGTCGCTCTCCAGGCGCAGGCGCTCCTGCGGGTAGAGCGGCGTGAGCTTGTTGAACTCGGGGCGCACGCGGGCGCCGTCGGGCTCCAGGCCGTTGACCGAGTCGAGGCGGACCAGCGCGTTGAACTTGCTGGGCCGGTTGCCCTGCGCCGGCGGCTGCTCGCCCTCGCGGGGCTGGCGGACGGCACCGGTCACCGCGTCGCCGCGTCGCAGGCCGTAGCGCTTGACCTGGTTCAGCGACACGTAGACGTCGTTCGCGCTGGGCAGGTAGCCCGTGGTGCGGACGAACGCGTAGCTGTCCATCAGGTCGAGGATGCCGGCGACGGGGAGCAGGACGTCGTCCTCGTTCACCTCGATGTCGTCGAGACCCGCGAGCTCGCCGGCGCCCGGCCGACCACGCGTGCCGGGGCGCTTGCGGTCGCGGTCGCGGTAGCGGTCACGCGAGCGCCGACGACGACCGCCGCGCTCGTCGAGACCGTCCTCGTCCTGCTCGCGGCGCTGCTGGGTGGCCTGCTGCGCGTTGCCCTGCGGCGCGTTGGCGCCCTGCTGGCGGTTGCCCTGCTGGCGGTCCTGCTGCTGGTTGCCCTGCTGGCGGTCCTGCTGTCCGTTGGACGCCTGGCCGTTGGCCTGCGCCCGGTCGCCCTCGTCGTCCTGACCCTGGGGGGCTCCGGCACCGCGGCCGGCCCGGCGCGAGCGGCGCTCACCGGAGACACCGCCGACGGCGTCGGCCGCACGTGCGGCGCGGTCGTCGCGGGTCTCGACGGGCGCGAGCTTGGCGTCGAGCGCGGCCTCGAGGCCGGCGAGCGCGTCACCGCGAGGCGCCTGCGACGGTGCGCGGTCCTGGACCGGCGTGGAGACGGGCTCGAGGTCGAGCTGCGGGGCCTGGACCCGCGGTGCGCGGGTACGGCGGGCCGGAGGGGCGTCGGCCACTGCGACCGCCTCGGCGCGGCGCGGCTCGAGCGCCTGCGGCCGGGTGCCGCCACGCGCGTCCGAGATGGCCTGGACGAGGTCGCCCTTGCGCATCTTGGAGGTGCCCTTGACGCCCAGGTCGGACGCCATCGCCTGCAGCTCGGGCAGGCGGAGCGCCGAGATACCGGCGCTGCGGGCGGACCCGCCGGACGTGCTCACGGCGGGTTCGATGATGTCTGTCACGAAGGACCCTTCCCCTCGTCGGTGACCGGGACCCGATGGTTCGGGGATCGGTCGACGTCCGGTCGCGGTGACCGAGACGGTGCTGGAGCCACACGCGCTGCGTACGACGACGTCTGCGCACGGTGGGCTGGATCGTTCCCGGGTCGTCTACTCACTGTGAGGTGGCCGGTCAGGTCGACACGGGCCTCCGGAGGACGAGATCCGGGGAACGCATCGATGTTATCACTGTCGGCTCTGCCACCCGGCCGGGTGAACGACTGGGCTGTACTTCACCCGGTCAGGTCACCCTCTGGACGGTGGCGCCCTCGCGGTCGACCGGGAGCGGCAGGATCTGCCAGCCGCCCATCGCACCGCCGAACGCGGCGCGCACGGCCTCGTCGGCGTCGGTGGCGACGACGCCGTCGGCCCCGGACGTCGTCCCGAGCCGCCGCGCGAGCACCAGGACCGTGGGCCCGGCGCCGGACACGACGGCGGCGACCCCTTGGGCCCGGAGGACGTCCACCAGCGCGAGCGAGCCCGGCATCACCGGGCGCCGGTACTCCTGGTGGAGCCGGTCCTGCGTGGCGGCGAGGAGCAGGTCGGGACGGCGGCCGAGGGCCTCGACCAGCAGCGCTGCCCGGCCCGCCTGGAACGCGGCGTCGGCGTGCGGCACGGTCGCCGGCAGGACGCCGCGGGCGGCCTTGGTGGACAGGTGGTGGGGCGGCACGATCGCCAGCAGCGCCACGTCGTCGTGCACCGCGAGGTCGACGGCCCGGAACCGGTCGTCGCGCCACGCGAGGGTCGCGCCGCCGAGCACCGCGGGGGCCGCGTTGTCGGGGTGGCCCTCAATCCGGGCGGCGAGGTCGAGCGCGACGTCGTCGGACAGCGCGTCCGGCTCGGCGATCAGGCCGCGGGCCGCGACGATGCCGGCGACGACCGCGCCCGCGGACGACCCGAGCCCCCGGCCGTGCGGGATGCGGTTGTGGCACACCAGGTGCAGGCCGGTCTGCGAGGCGCCCACGAGGTCGAGGGCGGCGCGCAGCGAGCTGACCACCAGGTGCTGCTCGTCGTCGGGGACCTGCCCGGCGCCCTCACCCGTGACCTCGACCCTCACGCCCGGCGAGCCGAGCGCCCGCACCTCGAGCTCGTCGTACAGCCCGAGCGCGATGCCGAACGCGTCGAACCCCGGGCCGAGGTTGGCGCTGGTGGCGGGGACGCGGACGCGGACGTGGTCCGCCCCCAGGCGCATCGCGGGGCCTCAGTCCAGGCCGAGGGCGGTGGCGATGGACACCACGTCCGAGGAGATCCGCACCGGCACGACGTCGCCGCCGTCCGGGGTGCGCAGCGCCCACTGCGGGTCCTTGAGCCCGTGCCCGGTCACCGTGATGACGATGCGCGCGCCCGCGGGCACGCGGCCCTCGTCGCTCAGGCGGAGCAGGCCGGCGACGCCCGACGCGGAGGCGGGCTCGACGAAGATGCCGACCTCGGCCGAGAGCACGCGGTGCGCCCGGAGGATCTCCTCGTCCGTGACCGCCTCGATGAGCCCGCCCGACACGTCGCGCGCCTCCTCGGCCTGCCGCCACGAGGCGGGGTTGCCGATGCGGATCGCCGTGGCGATGGTCTCGGGGTGGTCGATCGGGTGGCCCTTGACGATGGGCGCGGCGCCCGCGGCCTGGAAGCCCCACATGATCGGCGTCCGGGTGGCGACCGCCGTGTGCTCCGCGCCGGCGTCGAGCCCCGCGTACTCGCGGTAGCCCTTCCAGTACGCGGTGATGTTGCCGGCGTTGCCCACCGGCAGCACGTGGATGTCCGGGGCGTCGCCCAGCGCGTCGACGATCTCGAACGCGGCCGTCTTCTGGCCCTCGATGCGGTCGGGGTTGACCGAGTTCACCAGCTCCACCGGGTACGCCTCGGCGAGCTTGCGGGCCGCGACCAGGCAGTCGTCGAAGTTGCCGTCGACCTGCAGCAGCGTGGCCCCGTGCGCGACGGCCTGGCTGAGCTTGCCCATCGCGATCTTGCCGTCCGGCACCAGCACCGCGCAGACCATGCCGGCGCGCGTGGCGTACGCCGCCGCCGAGGCGGAGGTGTTGCCGGTCGACGCGCAGACCACGGCCTTGGCGCCGCGACCGGCCGCGGCCGACATCGCCGTCGTCATGCCGCGGTCCTTGAACGAGCCGGTCGGGTTCATGCCCTCGACCTTGATGAACACCTCGGCGCCCGTGCGCTGCGAGAGCGTCGGCGACGGGACGAGCGGCGTGCCGCCCTCCCCCAGCGTGACGATGCGCTCCTGGACGTGGGCGGGCAGGCGGTCGGCGTACTCGGCGATGACGCCGCGCCACTGGTGGGCCATCAGGCTCCCTCGACTCTCAGGACGGACACGACCCGGCGGACCACGTCGAGGCCGGCGATGGCGTCGACGGTGCTGCGCAGGGCGTGCTCGGGGGCGACGTGCGTGGTGATGACCAGTCGCGCGAAGTCGGCGTCGGGCGTCTCGCTCGCCGGCGACTGGCGCACGGCCTCGATCGACACGTCGTGCGACGCCAGGACCGCGGCCACCTGCGCGAGGACGCCGGGACGGTCCGCGACCTCCAGCCGGACCTGGTACCGGGTCCGCGCGGCGGCCGCGGGCAGCACGGGCAGCTCGGCGTACCGGGACTCGACGGGTCCCTTGCCGCCGAGCACGCGGTGCCGGGCCACGGAGACGACGTCGCCGAGGACGGCCGACGCGGTGGGCTCCCCGCCCGCGCCGCGCCCGTAGAACATGAGCTCGCCGGCGGCCTCGGCCTCGACGAACACCGCGTTGTAGGCGCCACGAACTCCTGCCAGCGGGTGGCTGGAGGGGACGAGCGCGGGGTGCACGCGCACCTGGACGCCCTCGACGCCGTCGGCGCTGCCCCGCTCGGCGATGGCCAGCAGCTTGAGGACGTAGCCGGTGCGCTGCGCCCACAGGACGTCGTCGGCGGTGAGCGACGTGATGCCCTCGCGGGACACGTCGTCGATGGAGACGCGCGTGTGGAAGGCGAGCGAGGCGAGGATGGCCGCCTTGGCCGCGGCGTCGTACCCCTCGACGTCGGCCGTCGGGTCCGCCTCGGCGTAGCCCAGCGCCTGGGCCTCCTTGACGGCCTGGTCGAGGTCGAGACCCTCCGACGCCATCTTGTCGAGCACGTAGTTGGTGGTGCCGTTGACGATGCCGAGCACGCGCGTCACGCGGTCCCCGGCGAGCGACTCGCGCACCGGGCGCACGATCGGGATGGCGCCCGCGACCGCGGCCTCGAAGTACAGGTCCACGCCCGCCTCGTCGGCAGCGGCGTAGAGGGTCGGACCGTCCTGTGCGAGCAGGGCCTTGTTGGCGGTGACGACGGACGCGCCGCCGGCGATCGCCCGCAGCAGCAGGCTCCGCGCCGGCTCGATCCCGCCCATGACCTCGACGACGACGTCGGCGCGCTCGACCAGCGACTCGGCGTCGGCCGTGAGCAGCGCACGGTCGACGACCGCGTCGCGGGGGGCGTCCACGTCGCGGACCGCGACCCCGACCAGCTCGAGCGACGTCCCGACCCGGGAGGCGAGGTCCGACGCCTGCGTCGTGAGCAGCCGCACGACCTCCGTGCCGACGACGCCGCAGCCGAGGACGGCGACGCGCAGGGGCGGGTGGGCGGGCACGGGCGAGGGCACGGGGTGGCCTCCAGTCGGGTCGGGCGGGAGCGCCCCCAGGATAGGGGTGCGTCCAGGCGCTGGGACGCGCGGTCCGACCGGTGAGCCGGGGTCAGCCGAGGTCGAGCGCGAGGAGGTCGTCCTCGGTCTCGCGGCGGACCAGCACGCGGGAGGTGCCGTCGGCGACCGCGACCACCGGCGGGCGCGGGACGTGGTTGTAGTTGGACGCCATCGACCGCCCGTAGGCCCCCGTGGCCGCGACGGCGAGCAGGTCACCGGCGCGGACGTCGGCGGGCAGCTGCACCTCGTGCACGACGATGTCGCCACTCTCGCAGTGCTTGCCGACGACGCGTGCGAGCACGGTGTCCCCGCTCGCGAGCCGGCCGACGATCTCCGCGTGGTACTGCGCGCCGTAGAGGGCGGGCCGGATGTTGTCGCTCATGCCGCCGTCGATCGACACGTAGGTGCGGGTGCGCCCGTCCTCGATCCGGACCGGCTTGACGGTCCCGACCGTGTAGAGGGTCAGACCGGCGGGGCCGACGATCGCGCGACCGGGCTCGATGGAGAACCGCGGCAGCGGGGTCCCGAGGTCGGCGGCGCTGGACTGCACCGACGACGCGATGTCCTTGGCGATCCGGTCCGGGTCCAGCGCGACCTCCCCCGGCAGGTAGGCGATGCCGTAGCCGCCGCCGAGGTCGACCTCCTCGACCAGCACCCCGGTCCGCTCGGCCAGCTGCGCGCGCAGGGTCAGCACGGCGCGCGCGGCGACCTCGAAGCCCGACGGGTCGAGGATCTGCGAGCCRATGTGCGAGTGGATGCCGAGCAGCCGCAGCTCGGGCCGGGCCAGCACCGCGAGCAGCCCCTGCATGGCCGGCGAGTCCGAGCCGTGCCCCGACGCGATCGAGAGGCCGAACTTCTGGTCCTCGTGAGCGGTCGAGATGTACTCGTGGCCGCCGGCATGCACGCCCGTGGTCACGCGGACCATCACGGGGGCGGGGCGGTCGACGGAGGCGGCGTCGGCGACCCGCTCGATCTCGACCAGCGAGTCGACGATGATCCGGCCGACCCCGGCGTCGAGCGCGCGGGCGATCTCCGCGTCCGACTTGTTGTTGCCGTGCAGGCCGATGTCCGCGCCGGGGACGCCCGCCCGCAGCGCGACGGCGAGCTCGCCGCCGGTGGCCGTGTCGACGCGCAGGCCCTCCTCGTGCACCCAGCGGGCGACGGCGACGCTCAGGAACGCCTTGCCCGCGTAGTAGACGTCGACGCCCGCGCCGATCTCGGCGAACGCCGTCTCGAACGCGCGCCGGTAGCCGCGTGCCCGCGAGCGCAGGTCGGCCTCGTCGAGGACGTAGGCGGGCGTGCCGTGCTCGGCTGCCAGGGCGCGGACGTCGACGCCGGCGACGCTGACGGCACCGTCGGCCGACCGGCGGACGCCGGTCGACCAGGGCTCCCCCGTCACATGCGCTCCGGCGCGCTCACGCCCAGCAGGTCGAGCCCGTTGACCAGCACCTGGCGCACGGCGTCGTTCAACCAGAGGCGTGTGCGGTGCACGTCGCCGACTACCTCGTCGCCGAACGGCGCGACGCGGACCTGGCCGTACCAGGTGTGGTACGCCCCCGCGAGCTCCTCGAGGTAGCGCGCGACCCGGTGCGGGGCGCGCAGCTCGGCGGCCTGCGCGACCACCCGCGGGAACTCCGCGAGCTGGCCCAGCAGCACGGAGTCGCTCTCGTGGTCGAGCAGCGAGGCGTCGAACCCGTCCTCGCGGCGGACCCCGGTGGCCTCGGCGTTCCGGTCCACCGAGGCGGACCGGGCGTGCGCGTACTGCACGTAGAACACGGGGTTCTCGTTCTTGGCGCTGCTGAGCAGGTCGAGGTCGAGGTCGATGCTCGAGTCCGCCGACGAGCGCGCGAGCGCGTACCGGGCGGCGTCCACGCCGACGGCCTCGACCAGGTCGTCGATGGTGACGACCGTGCCGGCCCGCTTGCTCATCCGGACGGGCGCGCCGTCCTTGACCAGGTTCACCAGCTGCCCGATGAGGATCTCGAGGTTGACGCCGGGCGTGTCCCCGAACGCCGCGCAGATCGCCATCATGCGGCCGATGTACCCGTGGTGGTCGGCGCCCAGCATGATCACGACGCGGTCGAACCCGCGCTCCCGCTTGTCCAGGTAGTACGCGATGTCGCCCGCGATGTACGCGGCCTCGCCGTTGGACCGGATGATCACGCGGTCGCGGTCGTCGCCGAACGTCGTGGTGCGCAGCCAGACCGCGCCGTCGGCCTCGAAGACGTGCCCGAGCTCGCGCAGGCGGGCCACGGCGTGGTCCACGGCACCGGACCTGTGCAGCGAGTCCTCGTGGAAGTAGACGTCGAAGTGGACGCCGAAGTCCTCGAGGGACTGGCGGATCTCGGCGAACATGAGCTCCACGCCGCGTGCCCGGAAGGCCTCGTTCGCCTCGTCGTAGGGCAGCGTGCGCGGGTCGGGCTCACCGGCGGCGAGGGCGTCGGCCACCACCTGCTCGGCGATCTCCGAGATGTAGTCGCCGCCGTAGCCGTCCTCGGGCGCGGGATTGCCCAGCGCGCGGGCCAGCAGCGAGCGCGAGAAGCGGTCGATCTGCGCGCCGTGGTCGTTGAAGTAGTACTCGCGCGCCACGGTCGCGCCGGACGCCTGCAGCACGCGCGCGAGGCTGTCGCCGACCGCGGCCCACCGCACGCCGCCGATGTGCAGCGGCCCGGTCGGGTTGGCCGAGACGAACTCGAGGTTGAGCGAGACACCGGCGAGCGTCTCGTTCTGGCCGTAGGCGCCGGCCTGCTCGACGACGGAGCGGGCGAGCTCACCGGCGGCCGCGGCGTCGAGGCGGATGTTGAGGAAGCCGGGGCCGGCCACCTCGACGGCCGAGACACCCTCCGTGCTGGCCAGGCGCCGCGCGAGCTCCTCGGCGAACGCGCGCGGGTTGGTGCCGGCCTTCTTGGCCAGCTGCATCGCCACGTTGGTGGCCCAGTCCCCGTGCTCGCGCTGGCGGGGTCGCTCGAGGTGCACGGTCGCGGGGATCGCGGCGGGGTCGAGGGCGAACGTGCCGTCGTCGACGGCGTGCACGAGGGCGGCCTTGAGGGCCTCGGAGAGCTGGGCGGGAGTCACCGGAGAAGGGTACCGAGCGTTTCAGGCCGGTTCCGGACCCAGCATGGTCGGCCGGCAGGCGAACCAGGCGGCCACGAGCAGCAGGGCCAGCAGCGCGAAGAGCACGACGAACGGCTCGGTCCACGAGCCCGTGGCGTCGTGCAGGATCCCGATCCCGACCGGCCCGACGATCGCCAGCCCGTACCCGAGCCCCTGCACCATGCCCGAGAGCGCGACGGCGATGGCGGGTGTCCGCGAGCGCAGGCCGATCAGCGCGAGCTGCACGGGGAAGGCACCCGGCCCGAGCCCGATGAGGATCATCCACAGCGCCGTCGCCTGGGTGGGAGCAGCCAGCAGCCCGGCGTAGCCGACGATCCAGCACGCGACGAAGCCGACGATCAGCGGGTACGGGTTGCGCATCCGGGCCGTGAGGATCGGCGCGAACAGCGCGGCGGGCAGCCCGACGATGGCGAACACGGCGAGCCAGCGCCCGCCGACGTCGGTGCCCAGCCCGGCGTCGGCAAGGATCTGCGGCAGCCACGCGAACAGCACGTACGTGCCGGTGGTGTTGGCGAAGAACGTGAGGACCAGCGCCCAGCCCAGGCGCGAGCGCCACACGATGCGCGTCTCGTCGCCACCGGCCCGGACCAGCGCGGCGGGACGATCGCGGCGGGGCGACCGTCGGACGATCTCCCGCAGGTGGGCGCGCGCCGACACGGACCGCGCGACGACGACCACCCACGGCACGACCGCGCCCAGCCCGACGACCGCCCACACGCCGACCGCCCACCGCCACCCCGCGGTCTGCGCGAGCGGGACGGCGACCAGGGGCRGGACGGCGGTGCTCACGCACAGGGCCACGGAGTACGACGCGGTCACGGCGCCGATCCGGTCCGGGAAGTAGCGCTTGACCAGCGGCGGCAGGAGCACGTTGCCCATGCCCATGCCGGCCAGCGCGATGACCGACCACCCGAGGAACGCGGGTGCGGCCCCCGACAGGGCGCGCAGGATCTCGCCGGCCGCCGAGAGCAGGAGCGCGAGGATCATCGTCGGCTCGAGCCCGAGACGACGCGCGATCGGGCTGGCCAGCGAGCCGAAGATCGCGAACGACGCCACGGGGATGGTGCCCAGCAGCCCCACCTGCGTCGCACTGAGAGCGAAGTCCTGGCGGACCACCCCGATGATCGGCGAGACGGCCGCGACCGCGATGCGCAGGTTGAGCCCGACCAGGACGATGCCGGCGAGGACGACAAGGCGGCCGCGCCAGGGCGCGAGCGAGGGCGTCGACGGGTCCACAGACAACTTTCCGGTAGGCCAGGGCGCGTCCCGCAGATCATCCGTACGGGGGTCTGGCGTGGACCGACCCGCCGGTGTTGACTGCACCGCATGCCTGGACACGGAGCCTAACCGGATGGTGCGACGGACCGGACTGATCGACACCGCGGTTGCCGAGCTCCGCGGCCGGATCGAGTCGGAGCAGTGGCCGGTGGGTTCCCGGATCCCACCCGAGCCCGCCCTCGTCGACCTGCTCGGCGTCGGCCGCAACACGGTGCGCGAGGCCGTGCAGTCGCTGGTGCACGCCGGCCTGCTCGARCGTCGCCAGGGCTCGGGCACCTACGTCCTGTCCCGCTCCGAGCTGGCGGTCACCATGGGCCGGCAGATCGCCGACGCCCGGCAGCGCGACGTCGTCGAGGTGCGCCGAGCCCTCGAGGTGGAGGCCGGCCGCCTGGCCGCCCGACGCCGCTCGGCCACCGACGCGGCGGGCCTCCTCCAGCGTCGCGACGAGCGCGCCGAGGCCTATCACGCAGGCGACCTGGACGCGATGGTGTCGACCGACCTCGACCTGCACCGCGCGATCGTCCGCGCGACCGCCAACCCCGTCCTGGTCACCCTGTACGAGAACCTGCTCGACGCGATCGGCGAGAACATCCGCTTCAACTTCGTCACCGACACCCACGGCCACGACGCCCACGACGTCCTGGTCGAGGCCATCGTCGCCGGCGACGACGGCCGGGCCGCCAGCGAGACCACGCGCTACCTGTCCGCGCTGCTGGGCGAGTGAGCGACGGCTGGTAGTGTCGTGCACCGCATCGACCCCCGGGCCGGTGCGAACGCCCGCGTAGCTCAGTGGATAGAGCGTCTGCCTCCGGAGCAGAAGGTCGAAGGTTCGAGTCCTTTCGCGGGCACCATCTGAACTGCAGGAACGTCCGGCCGTGTCGCCGACGTGTCGCTAGGGCCAAGACCTGCGGCCACTCCTGGGCCGCGCGAGCAGCCGCTCGGCGCGAAGTTGGCCGTCAGACGTTCGGGGTCACGCGTGGCGCGAGGACGAGGACCGCGTTGCCCCCGGATGTGCTCCAGATACCCACTGGGTAACCGATCGTCGGCCGAAGATCGCGCCAGGCGCAATGCTCGGCGGACCAGGTCCGCCCAGTACCGTCGGCCGCCTCGATCGTCAGTTCACGCTGCCAGGGCGCCCCGGCGAAACCGACGATCCAGCCGTCTGTGCGCACGCCTTCATCGCCTACTCCACGAACGGCAGCTCTGCGCCGTATCGCGAGCCGCCGAGCCCGCAACGCCACGACCAGTTGCCCGACTGCGCCGATGCTCGTGACAGCGGCAGCAATCAACCACGGTGCGCCCATGCCGATTGTCAGGCTCCAAGCCCCCAGCATCCAGGCGGCGGTAGCGACGCTGTAGGCCAGGCCGTCCGTGCGGGTCCCGCCAATGGCCAGCGCGAGGAACGCCCAGGCGGCGACGAAGGCCAAGCCAGCGAGTGCCACGACAGGCCGCCAGTCAGACGTCGAGACGGTGGTCCACGTCGCAGCAATCAGGGCCGCTCCCACCACCACGCCGCCGGGCACGACCCACCCCGGTCCAGGGTCCATCGACCGCTCGAGGTCCGACGGCACCGCGAACGTGTCCATCCACTGCCCGACGACAACGACCGGAACGGGCGCATTCCCCGGCCCGAGATCGGGCCGGGTCTCTCGAGAATTGGCGGGCACGCGCCGATGGTGGCGTGCTCGCGTCCTGTTGTCGACGACCCCTCCGTGGCGCGCCGTCGCCGGAGTGACCAGGCGCGGTTCCGGCCGACGCAAAGACAGCATTTGGGTTGAAGTGCCAGTCACGATTGCCGCCGGCGTTGCTGCAGCCACTCTCGTCGGGCTCCTCGACTGCGC
>NZ_JBFULZ010000121.1:0-12032 GCF_054049635.1 Cellulomonas sp. P5_C6
GGCGACGTCGTCACCTACCAACGCGTGTCGGCGAGCCCGGAGGTTGTCACGCATCGCGTGGTCGGTCTCGGGTGGACCTCCACGGGAGAACGGCAGTTCGTCACCCGTGGTGACGCCAACAATGCGGCCGACCCGCCCGTGCGCGCCGTGCAGATCCGCGGAGTCGTCGCCTACCACCTGCCGTACCTCGGGTACGTGAACACGTGGGTGGGCATCAACCGGCCCGGCTGGCTGCTCAAGGGCGTCGCCGGCGCGCTGATCCTCTACGGGCTGGTGCTGGTCGGCGGCGGCGTGCGGGACCGGTTCCGCCGCGTACGCCCGGACGAGGCCACGACCGACGACCCGTCCGATGCGGTTGTCGTGGTACCCGACGTGACGGTCGCCTACAGCGACGTCGTGATCGAGCGCGCATCCCCGTCGCCGACGGCGCCGCTCCGGCGAGCGCGTTCGGCGACGGAGGACCGCGCTCGCCGACGTTCGCCCGCGCCCGGCGCGGTCGTCACCGTGGTTGCTCTTTCCGGGCTCGTGGTCGGGCTCGCGATCCTGGGCCGGCGATCGCGGTGACGCGGGTGCAGAGCGTGCGGCTGATCGGTGCCCTGCTGCTCGTCGGTGCGTCGACCATCGTCCCCGCGGCCGCGGCGCAGGCGGCCGACCCGCTCGAGCTCTCACTCGACGGGACCTCGTGGTCCGCGACACTTCCGGGAATGCTGTTCGCGTCGCCGAGCGTCGTCGTCCCCGGCGACGTCATCTCGTCGGCTCTCTGGGTCCGCAATGCCACGGGTGATCCCGCGCGGGTGGATCTCGAGGTCGCCGACGACCTGGGCGTGACCCCAGGGACCCTCGCCGGGGACCTCTCGTTGAGCATCGACGGCACCCCGGCGCCGGGCGGCACCAGCTGGCACGGGCCCGATCTCGCCCCGGGTGGCACGGCGCGCATCCCGCTCGTCGTGACCTTCGCGGCCTCGTCACCGCTCACCAGCCAGGTCAGCGTGGCGGCGGTCCTGGACGCGGTGACCCTCGTGCAGACGGGAATCGGTCCCGGAGTCGCCCCGACGACCCCCGCGACCGCGCCGGCCGGCGCCGCGAACGCCGCGCCTCCCGCCTCCGGCGGACTCGCGCACACGGGCGCCGAGATCGCGCGGGCCGCGGGCATCTCGCTCGGCGCGATCGTCGTCGGGTTCCTGCTGCTGGCGGCCCGCCGCCGGTCCCGGCGCGCGGAGAACTGACGGACCCCGACGGACGGGCTCGCCGCAGGGTCGGCGGGATGCACCCGCTTGGGTGAATGATGGGCTCCGTCGGAGCCCGACCGCAGCGCCCCGCCCCGGAAACATCGCGCGGTCAACCGGCAGATCACACCCCGTTCTTCACCCGCTCCTACGAGGTAAGGAGTGCCTTCGCAGACAGCCCTGGGGGTGCTGGTTACACTCGCCGGGAGCAGTACGTGAACATCGTCACAAGTGGGGTCACTGGTGGTGGAAACAACGCACGATGACGCAGATGTCATCGTCGTGGGCGCGGGCCCAGCAGGGTCCGCCGCCGCGTTCCACTGCGCCTCCGCGGGCCTCGACGTCCTGCTGCTGGAGAAGTCGGAGTTCCCCCGCGACAAGGTGTGCGGCGACGGTCTGACGCCCCGCGCGGTGGCCGAGCTGGTGCGCATGGGGCTCCCCATCCGCGAGCAGGACGGTTGGATCCGGAACATCGGCCTGCGGGTGCTCGGTGGTGGTCACCGTCTCGAGCTGGCGTGGCCCGAGCTGTCGAGCTACCCGTCGTACGGCCTGGCCAAGTCGCGGATGTCGCTGGACCACACGCTGGCCGACCACGCCCGCGCGGCCGGCGCCAAGCTGCAGGAGCGCACCAACGTCACGGGTCCGGTGCGCGACGAGCGCTCGGGGCGGGTGGTCGGGGTGCAGGCGAAGGTCGACGGGGAGACGGTCACGTACCGCGCGCCGATCGTCATCGCCGCCGACGGGGTCTCGGCGCGTCTGGCCACGGGGATGGGCCTCGAGAAGCGCATGGACCGCCCGATGGGCGTCGCGGTGCGCACCTACTTCACGACCCCCCGGCACGACGACCCGTGGATGGAGAGCCACCTCGAGCTCCGGGACGACGACGACAACCTGATGCCGGGCTACGGCTGGATCTTCTCGCTCGGCGACGGGACGGCGAACGTCGGGCTCGGCTCGGTGGCGTCGACGGCGGCGGCGACCAAGGTCGACTACAAGAAGCTGTTCGCCACCTGGATGCGCCACGTGCCGGCCGAGTGGGAGTTCACGCCCGACAACCAGGTCGGTCCGGTCAAGGGTGCCGCGCTGCCGATGGGGTTCAACCGCGGGCCGTTGTACGCCAACGGCCTCATGCTGGCGGGCGACTCTGCCGGGATGATCAGCCCGTTCAACGGCGAGGGCATCGCGTACGGCCTGCAGGCCGGCCGGGTCGCCGCCGACGCCATCGCCCAGGGGCTCGCGCGCGGGACCGCCGCCGGCCGCGAGCGCGCGTTCGCCACGTACCAGGGCCGGATGAAGGACGACCTGGGCGGGTACTACACGCTCGGCCGGGTGTTCGTCCGGCTGATCGAGCACCCCGAGGTCATGCGGGTGTGCACCCGGTACGGGCTGCCGCGGCCGCTCGTCATGAAGTTCGTGCTCAAGCTCCTGTCCGACTGCTACGAGCCGAAGGGTGGTGACCTGGTCGACCGGGTCATCGCCGGGCTCGCCCGGATCGCCCCCGCCGCATGAACACCCCCACCACAAAGAAGTGGAGTGACGTTCGATGACCAACCCGTACGTCCCGCTGCTCTTCCTCATGGGCATCGCCGCCGTGCTCGCCCTCGGGGGCGTCGGCTCGAGCGTCATCCTCGGCCCCAAGCGGTACAACCGCGCCAAGCTCGAGGCGTACGAGTGCGGCATCGAGCCCACCCCGCACGCCATCGGCGGCGGCCGCTTCCCCATCAAGTACTACCTGGTCGCGATGACCTTCATCATCTTCGACATCGAGGTGGTCTTCCTCTACCCGTGGGCCGTGAGCTTCACGGACCTCGCCCTGTTCGGGCTGGTCGCGATGATCGGGTTCCTGGTGATCATCACGGTGCCGTTCGTCTACGAGTGGAAGCGCGGCGGGTTCGAGTGGGACTGAACGCTTTCATGAAGGAGTGTTGAGATGGGCATCGAAGAGGCACCGTCGGGGTTCCTGCTCACCACGGTCGAGGACCTGGTCGGGTACTTCCGCAAGGCGTCCCTGTGGCCGGTCACGTTCGGCCTGGCCTGTTGTGCCATCGAGATGATGGCGGCCGGTGCCAGCCGGTTCGACATCTCCCGCTTCGGCATGGAGGTGTTCCGCGCGTCCCCGCGCCAGGCGGACCTCATGATCGTCGCCGGCCGCGTCAGCCAGAAGATGGCACCCGTGGTCCGCCAGGTCTACGACCAGATGAGCGAGCCCAAGTGGGTCCTCTCGATGGGCGTCTGCGCCAGCTCCGGCGGCATGTTCAACAACTACGCGATCGTGCAGGGCGTCGACCACATCATCCCCGTCGACATCTACCTGCCCGGCTGCCCGCCGCGGCCCGAGATGCTCATCAACGCGATCCTGGCGCTGCACGAGCAGATCGAGAACGAGCCGCTCGGCGGCAACCGCAAGGCGGCGGCCGCGGCTGCCGAGGCCGCTGCTCTGGCCGCGACGCCGACGTCGCAGATGACGGGGCTGCTCAAGTGACGGAGAAGACCGACGCCGCCGACGCCGCGAAGCCCGGCGACGCGACGACCGCCGCGCAGCCGACCAGCGAGGCTGCGCTCGAGGCCGGGTCGCAGAACATCCCCGCCGAGGGGCGGCCGCAGATCGAGGTCGTCGACGTCCGTCGCGGCATGTTCGGCGCAACCGGCTCGGGCGACACCTCCGGCTACGGCGGGCTGGTCACGGCGATCGCGCTGCCCGGCCCCAGCGAGCGGCCGTACGGCGGCTGGTTCGACGAGGTCGTCGACATCCTCACCGAGGTGCTCGACGAGTCGGGCACCGGCTACGACGCGGCGGTCGAGTCCGTGGTCGTCGACCGCGAGGAGCTCACGCTGCACGTCGCGCGCGAGCACGTCGTCGAGGTCTCCCAAGTTCTCCGGGACGACCAGGACCTGCGGTTCGAGCTCAGCCTGGGCGTCTCGGGCGTGCACTACCCGCACGACGTCGGCCGCGAGCTGCACGCCGTCTACCACCTGGTCTCGGTGACCCACTCGCGCCGCCTGCGGCTCGAGGTCGCGGTCCCCGACTCCGACCCGCACCTGCCGTCGACCGTGTCGGTGTACCCGGCCAACGACTGGCACGAGCGCGAGACGTTCGACTTCTTCGGGATGATCTTCGACGGGCACCCGGGGCTCGCGCGGATCGAGATGCCCGACGACTGGCCGGGCCACCCGCAGCGCAAGGACTACCCCCTCGGGGGCATCCCGGTCGAGTACAAGGGCGCCACCGTGCCGCCCCCGGACCAGCGGAGGTCGTACCGATGACCACCCAGACACCCCGTGCCACACCGCACGTCGTGGACGCCGACACCGAGGGTGTTCCCTCCTTCGAGGCGTCCGGCGGCGACTGGTCCGAGATCGCCGAGGAGGCCGCCCGCCTCGGCGAGGAGCGGATCGTCGTCAACATGGGCCCGCAGCACCCGTCGACCCACGGCGTGCTCCGCCTCATGCTCGAGATCGACGGCGAGACGGTGACCGAGGCCCGCGCGGGCATCGGCTACCTGCACACCGGCATCGAGAAGAACATGGAGTTCCGCACCTGGACCCAGGGCGTGACCTTCTGCACGCGCATGGACTACGTCGCGCCGCTGTTCCAGGAGGCCGCGTACTGCCTGGCGGTCGAGAAGCTGCTGGGCATCACGGACGACGTCCMCGAGCGGGCCACGGTCATCCGGGTGCTGATGATGGAGCTCAACCGGATCACGTCGCACCTGGTCTGCCTGGCCACAGGCGGCAACGAGCTGGGCGCGACGACGATCATGACGGTCGGCTTCACGGCCCGCGAGGAGATCCTCAAGGTCTTCGAGCTGATCTCCGGCCTGCGGATGAACCACGCGTACATCCGCCCCGGCGGCGTCGCGCAGGACATCCCGCCGGGTGCGATCGACACGATCCGCGAGGCGCTGGTGGTGGTCCGCGGCTACTTCAAGCAGCTCGAAGACCTCATGATGGCCAACCCGATCCTGCACCTGCGCCTCAAGGACGTCGGCTACCTCGGGCTGGCCGGCTGCATGGCGCTCGGCATCACGGGCCCGGTGCTGCGGTCGGCGGGCCTGCCGTACGACGTGCGCAAGCACAACCCGTACTGCGGGTACGAGACGTACGACTTCGAGGTCCCGGTCGCGCAGTCGGCCGACTCGTGGGCGCGCCTCGTGCTGCGGCTCGAGGAGTGCTACCAGTCGATGCGGATCGTCGAGCAGACGCTGGACCGCCTGCAGAAGATCGGCCCCGGACCGGTGATGGTGGCGGACAAGAAGGTCGCCTGGCCCGCGCAGATGGCCATCGGGTCCGACGGCATGGGCAACTCGCTCGACCACATCCGGGAGATCATGGGCACCTCGATGGAGGCCCTGATCCACCACTTCAAGCTGGTCACCGAGGGCTTCCGCGTGCCGGCCGGTCAGGTGTTCCAGACCGTCGAGCACCCCCGCGGCGAGCTCGGCGTGCACCTGGTGTCCGACGGCGGGACACGCCCCTACCGGGCGCACTTCCGCGACCCGAGCTTCAACAACCTGCAGGCCACGTCGATCATGTGCGAGGGCGGACAGGTGGCCGACGTCGTCGTCGCCGTCGCGTCGCTCGACCCGGTGCTGGGAGGGGTGGACCGCTGATGTCCATCGAGACGAGCCGTACGCACAAGACCGCGTACGACGCCGAGACCCATGCGCGCCTCACGGCCGACTCGGACGTCATCGTGGCCCGCTACCCGCAGGCGCGCTCGGCGCTGCTGCCGATGCTGCACCTGGTGCAGGCCGAGGACGGCTACGTCAGCCCCCGCGGGATCGCGTTCTGCGCCTCCCACCTGGGCCTGAGCACCGCGGAGGTGTCCGCGGTCGCGACGTTCTACACGCAGTACAAGCGCCACCCGAACGGCACCTACACGGTGGGCGTCTGCACGAACACCCTGTGCGCGATCATGGGCGGCGACGCCATCTGGGAGGACCTCTCGGACCACCTGGGCATCGGGCACGACGAGACGACGGACGACGGCGTGATCACGCTCGAGCGCGTCGAGTGCAACGCGGCCTGCGACTACGCGCCGGTCGTGATGGTCAACTGGGAGTTCTTCGACAACCAGACGCCCGAGAGTGCCCGGCAGATCGCCGACGACCTCACCGCCGGCAAGCCGGTCGTCCCCACGCGCGGCGCCGCGAGCGTGTGCTCGTTCACGGAGATGTCCCGCGTGCTCGCCGGCTTCGGCGACGGCCGGGCCGACGAGGGCGTCGGCGCCGGGGTGCCGACGCTGCGCGGGCTCGAGCTGGCCCGGGCCGAGGGCTGGACGGCGCCCGCGTTCGCCTCGACGGGCGCATCCGCCGGGAGCCACGAACCGAAGGTCGGCGGCGAGCAGTCCAGCGCCGAGCGCCCGGTCACCACGCCTGCCGACGTCTCGCCGGCGGCGGAGCAGAAGAAGCAGTCCACCGACGACGCGAAGGAGTCGTGATGGCGACGACCCTCACCCCGGTGCTGACGGACACGTGGGACGCCGACCGCTCGTGGTCGCTGGCGTCGTACGAGGACGCCGGCGGCTACCGCGGCCTGCGCCGCGCGCTCGGCATGCTGGCTGCCGACGTCGTCACCATGGTCAAGGACTCCGGCCTGCGCGGCCGCGGAGGAGCGGGCTTCCCGACGGGCATGAAGTGGGGCTTCCTGCCCGCGCCCGACGGCGGACCGCGGTACCTGGTGGTCAACGCCGACGAGTCCGAGCCGGGGACCTGCAAGGACATCCCGCTGATGATGGCCAGCCCCCAGCACCTCATCGAGGGCATGATCATCACGAGCTACGCGATCGGCTGCCACCACGCGTTCCTCTACGTGCGCGGCGAGGTGCTGCACGTGTACCGGCGCCTGCTGCTCGCCATCGAGGAGGCCCGTGCGGCCGGGTACCTCGGCACCGACATCCTCGGCTCCGGCTTCGACCTGGAGATCACGCTGCACTCGGGCGCGGGCGCGTACATCTGCGGCGAGGAGACGGCGCTGCTCGACTCCCTCGAGGGCCTGCGCGGTCAGCCGCGGCTCAAGCCCCCGTTCCCCGCGGTCGCCGGCCTGTACGCGCGGCCGACGGTCGTGAACAACGTCGAGTCGATCGCGTCGGTGCCGGGCATCGTCGTCGGCGGCGCGGACTGGTTCAAGTCCATGGGCACCGAGCGCTCCACGGGACACGGGCTGTTCTCCCTGTCCGGCCACGTCACGCGGCCGGGGCAGTACGAGGCGCCGCTCGGCATCACGCTGCGCGAGCTGCTCGAGATGGCCGGCGGCATCCGCGAGGGCCACGAGCTGAAGTTCTGGACCCCGGGCGGCTCGTCGACGCCGATCTTCACCGCCGAGCACCTCGACGTGCCGCTGGACTACGAGTCGGTGGGCGCCGCGGGGTCGATGCTGGGCACGCGCGCGCTGCAGATCTTCGACGAGACCACGTCGGTGGTCCGGGCCGTCACCCGCTGGACCGAGTTCTACAAGCACGAGTCCTGCGGCAAGTGCACCCCGTGCCGCGAGGGCACCTACTGGCTCACGCAGGTGCTGCAGCGGATCGAGGCGGGGCAGGGCACGCTCGCCGACATCGACCTGCTGCTCGACCTGTGCGACAACATCCTCGGCAAGGCGTTCTGCGCCCTCGGCGACGGTGCGACCAGCCCGATCACCTCGGCGGTGCAGTACTTCCGCGAGGAGTTCGTGGCGGGGACCCACACGCCCGCCGACGTGCTGTTCCCGCCGGAGCTGAGCAGCCTGTTTGCCTACAGACCGAAGGTCAACGACTCAGTGCTCGCTGGGGTGCACGCATGACGATCCTGTCCTCCGGGCCGACGACGTCCCTGGTCCCCGCCGCCCCGGTCGCGCCCGCCGAGCCTGCCGGCGAGACGGTGACGTTCACCGTCGACGGCATCGAGACCGCCGTGCCCAAGGGCACGCTCGTCATCCGGGCCGCCGAGCAGCTGGGCATCCAGATCCCGCGGTTCTGCGACCACCCGCTGCTGGCCCCCGCCGGCGCGTGCCGCCAGTGTCTGGTCGAGGTCTGGGCGCCGGGCCGCGACGGCGCGCTGGCCAAGATGCCGAAGCCCCAGGCCAGCTGCACCCTCGAGGCCACGCCGGGCATGCAGGTCAAGACGCAGCACACGTCGCCGGAGGCCGACAAGGCCCAGCACGGCGTCATGGAGCTGCTGCTGGTCAACCACCCGCTGGACTGCCCGGTGTGCGACAAGGGCGGCGAGTGCCCCCTGCAGAACCAGGCGATGAGCAACGGGCGCGCCAGCACCCGGTTCGTCGACGTCAAGCGCACGTTCCCCAAGCCGATCGCCATCTCGACGCAGATCCTGCTGGACCGGGAGCGCTGCATCCTGTGCCAGCGCTGCACGCGGTTCTCCGAGGAGATCGCCGGCGACGTGTTCATCGACCTGCAGAAGCGCGGCGCCAACCAGCAGATCGGCACGTTCGACACCGCCGTGCTGGGGTTCGCCGGCGAGGCGCCGCTGGGTGCGGCCGCCGAGGACACCTCGGGCCGCCCGTTCGCCTCGTACTTCTCGGGCAACACCGTGCAGATCTGCCCGGTCGGCGCACTGACCAGCGCGGCGTACCGGTTCCGGTCGCGTCCGTTCGACCTGGTCTCCACCCCCGGCGTCGGCGAGCACGACTCGCAGGGCTCSGCCATCCGTATCGACCACCGCCGCGGCGTCGTGCTGCGGCGGCTCGCGGGCGAGGACCCGGTGGTCAACCAGGAGTGGATCACCGACAAGGACCGGTTCGCGTTCACGTGGCAGTCCGCGCCGGACCGCATCACCACGCCGCTCGTGCGCAACGCAAACGGTGAGCTCGAGCCCGCCAGCTGGATCGAGGCCCTCGATGTCGCCGCCGCCGGCCTGCGCGCGGCCGAGGCGCCCGACGACCCGCGCGACACCGCGACCGGCGTCGCCGTCCTGCCCGGCGGTCGCCTGACCCTCGAGGACGCCTACGCGTACGGCAAGTTCGCCCGGGTCGCGCTCGGCACCAACGACGTCGACGGCCGCGCCCGCCCGCACTCGGCGGAGGAGGAGACGTTCCTCGGCCACCACGTCGCCGGTCGCACCCTCGAGGTCACGTTCGCGGACCTCGACCGCGCCCCCGCGGTGCTGCTCGTCGGCCTGGAGGTCGAGGAGGAGGCGGGCATCGCGTTCCTGCGGCTGCGGGACTCGGTCATCCACCGCAAGACCAAGGTGCTGTCGGTCGCCGCGCTCGAGAGCCGCGGGCTCCAGCGCCTGTCCGGCACGCTGCTCCCGGCCGCGCCCGGCACGGAGGCCGAGGTCCTCGACGGCATCGGCACCGACGACGCGTTGGCGCAGGCCGCCGAGCTGCTCGGCACCGAGGGTGCGCTCGTGCTCGTCGGCGAGCGCCTGGCCGGGGTCCCCGGCGGGTTCTCGGCGGCCGTGCGGCTCGCGCGGCGCACCGGTGCCCGGCTCGCCTGGATCCCGCGCCGCGTGGGCGAGCGCTCCGCGGTCGAGGCCGGCCTGCTGCCGTCCCTGCTGCCCGGCGGCCGCCCGGTCGCCGACTCCGCAGCCCGCGTCGACCTCGCCGCCGTGTGGGGCGTCGAGCACCTGCCCTCCGCGGCGGGCCGCTCGACCTCCGAGATCCTCGCCGCCGCGCGCGCCGGTCGCCTCGGCGGCCTGGTCGTCGGCGGCCTCGAGCCGGCCGACCTGCCCGACCCGGCGATCGCGCGCGAGGCGCTGGACCGCGTGACCTTCCTGGTCTCGCTCGAGGTCCGGCACTCCGAGGTCACCGAGCGGGCCGACGTCGTCCTGCCCGTGGCACCGCCGACCGAGAAGTCCGGCACCTTCGTCACGTGGGAGGGCCGCCCGCGGCCGTTCCCGCAGGCGCTCGTCTCGCACGCGATGGCCGACCACCGCGTCCTGGACCGGCTGGCCGACGCCCTCGGCGTGGAGCTCGGGCTGCAGACGCTGGCCGCGGTGCACGCCGAGCTCGACCAGCTGGGCGGCTGGGACGGAGCTCGCCTGAACGCGCCCGACGTGGCCGCCACCGAGCCGCCCGCCGTCGCGCCCGGCCACGCCGTGCTCGCCACCTGGCACCAGCTGCTCGACGCCGGCCGCCTGCAGTCGGGCGAGCCCTTCCTGGCCGGCACCGCCAAGCGGCCCGTGGCCCGCATCTCGGCGGGGACCGCGGAGGCGCTCGGCGTGTCGGACGGCGGCAACCTCGGCGTCTCGACGGACGCGGGCACGATCGTGCTGCCGGCGGTCGTCACGGACATGCCGGACCACGTGGTGTGGCTGCCGACGAACGCGGCCGGGAGCGGCCTGCGCGATGCGCTGCACGCGGACGCCGGCGACGTCGTGCGGCTCGCGCCCGTCGGGCGTCACCTGCAGACCGAGGAGGTGGGCGCATGACCCCCCTGATCGTCGACGCGGTGGCTCCGGTGACCGCCGACTTCAGCCAGGACACCTGGTGGATCTGGCTGATCAAGGCCGTCGCCATCGTCGTGTTCCTGCTGACCAGCGTGCTCATCGCGATCTGGTTCGAGCGCAAGGTCGTCGCCCGCATGCAGGTGCGGCCCGGCCCCAACGTGCACGGCCCCTTCGGCCTGCTGCAGTCGCTCGCCGACGCCATGAAGCTCCTGGTCAAGGAGGACATGACGGTCAAGGCGGCCGACAAGCTCGTCTACATCGTCGCCCCGATGATCGCGGTGTTCTGCTCGCTGCTGGTGTTCGCCGTCATCCCGTTCGGCCCGGAGGTCGATCTGTTCGGGGTGCTCACGCCGCTGCAGCTCACCGACTTCCCGGTGGCCGTGCTCTACATCCTCGCGTGCGCGTCGGTCGGCGTGTACGGCATCGTGCTCGGCGGCTGGTCGTCCGGGTCCACGTACCCGCTGCTCGGCTCGGTCCGGTCGACCGCGCAGGTCATCAGCTACGAGCTCGCGATGGGCCTGTCGCTGGTCAGCGTGTTCATCGTGGCCGGCTCCATGTCGACGTCGCAGATCGTCACGTCGCAGACGGCGATCTGGTGGTTCATCCCGCTGATCCCGGCGTTCCTCATCTACCTCATCTCGATGGTGGGGGAGACCAACCGCCTGCCGTTCGACCTCCCCGAGGCCGAGGGCGAGCTGGTGTCGGGCTACATGACCGAGTACTCGTCGATGAAGTTCGCGTGGTTCTTCCTCGCCGAGTACATCAACATGCTGAACGTCTCGGCGGTCGCCACCACCCTGTTCCTGGGCGGCTGGCGTGCGCCGTGGCCCATCTCGGCGATCAACGACGGGATGTTCAACCACGGCTGGTGGCCGGTGCTGTGGTTCCTGGCCAAGCTCTGGTTCTTCATGTTCATCTTCGTGTGGATCCGCGGCTCCGTGCTGCGCTTCCGGTACGACCAGTTCATGAAGATCGGCTGGAAGATCCTGATCCCGGCGGCGCTCATCTGGGTGGTCGCGGTCGGCGTGGTGCAGGGCGTCCGGCAGTTCTCCGGCGTCGAGCTGCGTCCGCTGCTGTTCGGGATCGCGGGCCTGGTGTTCGTCGCGCTGATCATCTCCTTCCTCATCCCCGAGAAGAAGGCGCCGACCGGCCCGAAGCGACCACCAGGACCGCAGGTGTACGACCCCTACGCGGGCGGCTACCCCGTGCCGCCGCTGCCCGGGCAGGTGCTCCCGCCGTCGCCGCGCGCGCTGGCCAGGGCGGCTGCCGCGGCGCAGGCGCAGGAGTCCGCGACGACGACCCCCCAGGTCACCCAGGAGGTGCACGGTGGCTGAGCCCCGCAAGCCCGACCCGAAGGGCGTCCCGGCCCGCAAGCCGGCGACGTCCGCGAGCGGCAAGCCCGCGCCCGCGCGCAGGGCCGCCG
>NZ_JBFULZ010000122.1:0-12538 GCF_054049635.1 Cellulomonas sp. P5_C6
CGGCGACGCGCTCCGCCTGGGCCTCGCCGCGCTGCGCGAGAGCCCCGCGTTCCGCCGGCTGCTGTCGACGTTCCTGCTGCAGGCCCTGGCGACGGGCGCGATGCTCGCCGGCGCGCAGTACGTCGCGACGTACACGCTGGGCTCCGAGGGGGCGGTGACGTACCTCTTCGTGGCGCTCGTCGCGCCCGCTCTGCTCGTCATGCCCGTCGCGACGAGGCTCTCCCGGCGGGTGGGCAAGCGGAGGGCGCTCGTGGGTGCGTCCCTCCTGTTCGCGGTCGCGGCCCTGTCGCTGCTGCCCATGCGCTGGGCCCCGGGCGGCTGGGTCTACGTCTCGGTCGCCCTCGCCGGCGTCGCGTACGCGGGGATGCAGCTGTACCCCCTGGCCATGCTGCCGGACGTCGTGGCGGTCGACGCCCGCGAGCGCGGCGAGGACCGGGCCGGCGTGCTCGGGGGCGTATGGACGGCGGGGGAGACCGCCGGCCTCGCGGTCGGCCCGACGCTCGTGCTCGGCATGCTCGCCGCGACCGGCTTCGTCTCGCGGACCGGCGACCAGCTGGCCGCCCAGCCGAGCACCGCGCTGACCGGCATCGCCGTCGCGTTCTCGGTGCTGCCCGCGGCCCTCGTCGTGCTGAGCCTGCTGCCCTTGTCCCGCTACCCCCTGTCGGAGGCCGTCGTCGACGCCGGCCCCGTCGCCTCGATCGAGGAGAAGCACCGATGAGCACCGACGCCCGTCCCGCCGCCGAGGTACTTGCGGACCTGAGGGGCCGCGCGCGACGTGCTGCACGGCGACGCGGACACGGTCGGGTCGATCACGTCGGGCGGCACCGAGTCCTGCATGCTCGCGGTGAAGTCGGCCCGGGACCTGTGGCGCGCGGCGGACCCGGAGCGKGCGCACGCSCGRCCGACCCTGGTGCTCCCGACGACCGCCCACCCGGCGTTCCACAAGGCCGCCCACTACCTCGACCTCGACGTGGTGCCGGTCCCGGTGGACCCCGCGACGGGGACGCCGACCGCGGCGGACGTCCTCGCGCGGCTGGACGAGCGCACCGCGCTGGTCGTCGTCAGCGCACCGAGCTACCCGTTCGGCGCCATCGACCCGGTGGTCGAGGTGGCCGCCGGGGCCGCCGAGCGGGGCGTCGCGTGCCACGTGGACGCCTGCGTCGGCGGCTGGGTGCTGCCCTGGTGGGGCGGCATCACCGAGCCGTGGGACCTCGCGGTGCCGGGCGTCACGTCGATCTCCGCGGACCTGCACAAGTTCGGCTACGCGCCGAAGGGCGCCTCGGTCGTGCTCTACCGCGCCCGCGACCGGCACCGCGCCCAGTACTTCGCGACGACGGCCTGGCCCGGCTACCCCGTGGTGAACCCGACGATGCTCGGCTCGCGCGGTGCCGGCTCGATGGCCGCCGCGTGGGCGGTGCTCGAGGTGCTCGGCACGGACGGGCTCGCCGAGCTCGTCGCGGCGACGCGTCGCGCGACCGACCGCCTGCTGGCCGCCGCGGGCGACATCCGAGGGCTGCGGGTCGTCGGGTCACCCACCGGTCCGCTCATCGCGCTGGCGACCGACGAGTCCGTGCCTGAGACCGAGCGCGTGGACCCGTTCACGTTCATCGACGAGGTCCGGCGGCGCGGCTGGCTGCTCCAGGCGCAGCCCGCGATGGCCCAGCCCGACGGCGCGCCCCTGCCCCGCACGGCGCACCTCACGGTCACGGCCGTGACGGACGTCGTCGTCGAGGACCTGGTCCGGGTGCTCGTCGCCGCGGCGGACGCCGTGCGCGGGCTGCCCGCCGCGGTCCCGGACCCGTCGCTGGCCGGCCGGGTGCTCACCGAGGGGCTCCCCGACGAGCTCGCCGGCGTCATGGCGACCCTCGAGGCGCTGCCGGGCGAGATCGTCCACCCGCTGCTCATCCAGGTGCTGGCGGCGGCGATCGACCCGTCCCGGCAGTGACGGACGCCGCGTCGGGGGCACCGCTCCCGCGCGGTAGGGTGAGCACTCGAGAGACATTCCTTTAAGGCCCGTCCAGTGAGGCGGGGAAGGAGTTTGCTTGATGAGCACTGGCACGCCCTCGCCCGCCACGGAGACCGTCGACGACGACGCGAACGTGGTCCTCGGCGCCCCGGAGATCAGCCGGGCCCTCACGCGCATCGCGCACGAGATCCTCGAACGCAACAAGGGCGGCGCCGACGTCGTCCTGCTGGGCATCCCCACCCGCGGTCTCCCGCTCGCCCGCCGCCTGGCGGACCGCCTCGTCGCGGTCGAGCCCGGCCTGGACCGCGACCACCTCGTCGGCAGCCTCGACGTGACGATGTACCGCGACGACCTCGCGCAGCACCCCACCCGGACCATCGGCGCGACCGACGTCCCCGGCGGCGGGCTGGACGGCAAGGTCGTGGTGCTGGTGGACGACGTCCTCTACTCGGGCCGCACCATCCGCGCCGCGCTCGACGCGATCAACGACCTCGGCCGGCCCCGCGCGGTGCAGCTCGCCGCACTGGTCGACCGCGGGCACCGCGAGCTGCCCATCCGTGCCGACTACGTCGGCAAGAACCTGCCCACCTCCACCAGCGAGCGCGTGCGCGTGCTGCTCGAGGAGATCGACGGGCGCGACGCCGTCCTCATCGAGGGAGGGGTGCGATGAAGCACCTGCTGTCCACCGCCGACCTCGACGTGGTCGACGCCGTCCGGATCCTCGACACGTCCGGCTCGATGGCCGCGACGCAGGCCCGGGAGATCAAGAAGCTGCCGACGCTGCGGGGACGCACCGTGGTCAACCTCTTCTTCGAGGACTCCACCCGCACCCGCATCTCGTTCGAGACCGCCGCCAAGCGGCTGTCGGCGGACGTCATCAACTTCTCGGCCAAGGGCTCCAGCGTGTCCAAGGGCGAGTCGCTCAAGGACACGGCGCTCACGCTGCAGGCGATGGGCGCCGACGCGGTCGTCATCCGGCACCACGCCTCGGGCGCCCCGCACACGCTGGCCACGAGCGGCTGGACGCACGGAGCGGTCATCAACGCCGGCGACGGGATGCACCAGCACCCGACGCAGGCGCTGCTCGACGCGTTCACGCTGCGCCGGCACCTGGTCGGCCCCGGGGACGTCACCGGGCGCGACCTGGCCGGCCTGCGGGTGGCGATCGTCGGGGACGTGCTGCACAGCCGCGTCGCGCGGTCCAACGTGCAGCTGCTGCACACGCTCGGCGCCGAGGTGGTGCTGGTCGCGCCGCCGACCCTGCTGCCCGTCGGGGTGGGCGCCTGGCCCGCCCGGGTGTCGTACCACCTGGACGAGGTGATCGCCGACGAGAAGCCGGACGCGATCATGATGCTGCGCGTCCAGCGGGAGCGGATGTCGAGCGCCGGCGGCGGGTTCTTTCCCAGCCCGCTGGAGTACACCCGCCGCTACGGTCTGGACGCCCGGCGCCTGGCCATGCTGCCGGAGCACGCGATCGTGCTGCACCCCGGCCCGATGAACCGCGGCCTGGAGATCTCCGCCGACGCGGCGGACTCCGCGCGCGCCGTGATCGTCGAGCAGGTGGCCAACGGCGTGGCGGTCCGCATGGCCGTCCTGTACCTGCTGCTCGCGGGCGGCGACGCCCCCGCTCGAGTGGCGTCGAGCACGACCGACGAGACGAAGGTGGATGCGTGACCAGGAACTACCTGCTGCGGGACGTCAGCCCGCTGGGCGACGGCACGACCGACGTGCTGCTCGCCGACGGCATCATCGCGGCGATCGGGCCGGAGGCCGAGGCGAAGGCCGACAACCCGGTGGTCATCGACGGCAGCGGCCTGATCCTGCTGCCCGGGCTGGTCGACCTGCACACGCACCTGCGCGAGCCCGGCCGGGAGGACGCCGAGACGGTCCGCTCCGGCACGCGCGCCGCGGCGATGGGCGGCTTCACGGCCGTGCACGCGATGGCGAACACGACGCCGACGCAGGACACCGCGGGCGTCGTCGAGCAGGTCTGGCGGCTCGGTCGCGACGCCGGCTGGGCGGACGTGCGACCGGTCGGGGCCGTCACCGTGGGGCTCGAGGGCGAGCGGCTGGCCGAGCTGGGTGCCATGGCCGAGTCGGCCGCGCAGGTCCGGGTGTTCTCCGACGACGGCAAGTGCGTGCACGACCCGGTCGTGATGCGGCGGGCGCTCGAGTACGTCAAGGCGTTCGACGGGGTCATCGCGCAGCACGCCCAGGAGCCGCGGCTCACCGAGGGCGCCCAGATGCACGAGGGCGTCGTGTCCGCGGAGCTGGGCCTGGCCGGCTGGCCCGCGGTCGCCGAGGAGGCGATCATCGCCCGCGACGTGCTGCTGGCCGAGCACGTCGGCTCGCGGCTGCACGTCTGCCACCTGTCCACGGCGGGTTCGGTGGAGATCATCCGCTGGGCCAAGTCCCGCGGCATCGACGTCACCGCCGAGGTGACGCCGCACCACCTGATGCTCACCGACGAGCTGGCCCGCGGGTACGACCCGGTGTTCAAGGTCAACCCGCCGCTGCGGACCCAGCGCGACGTCGAGGCGGTCCGCGAGGGTCTGGCCGACGGCACGATCGACATCGTCGCCACCGACCACGCGCCGCACACGCGCGAGGACAAGGACTGCGAGTGGGGCGCCGCCGCGTTCGGCATGACCGGGCTGGAGACGGCGCTCTCCGTGGTCCAGGAGACGATGGTCGACACCGGCCGGATGACGTGGGCGGACGTCGCCCGCGTGCTGTCCACCGCGCCGGCCCGCATCGGGCGCGTCAGCGACCACGGCCGGCCGATCGCGGTGGGGGAGCCCGCCAACCTCACGCTGGTCGACCCGGGCATCCGCCGCGTCGTCGTACCCGAGGAGCAGGCCACACACAGCGTCAACTCGCCGTTCCGCGGCAAGGAGCTGTCGGGCTGCGTCATCGCCACGTGGCTGCGCGGCCGCGCGACGGTCATGGACGGTTCGGCGTGCGACGAGAGCGTGGTGGTCTCCTCGTGAGCCGCCAGGCGGTCTCGGTCGTCGTCCTGGTCGGTGTCGTCCTTCTCGCCTACTGGGGCATGCGTGCCGGCTGGCAGGCGCGCACGCGCCGGACGGCCGCCCTGGTCCCCTCGCTGCCCGTGCCGCCCGAGGGCCTCGGCGCGGAGCGGCTGGCGCCGATCGACGCGGTGTACGTGTCGACGACCCGCTCCGGCGACTGGCTCGACCGCGTCACCACCCAGGGCCTCGGCGTGCGCAGCCCCGCGCAGGTCAGCGTCTTCGACGCGGGCGTGCAGATCACGCGCCAGGGCTCGACCGACCTGTTCGTCCCCGCCGCGGCCGTCCGGTCCGCCGGGTCCGCCCCGGGGATGGCGGGCAAGGTCGTCGGCGGAGAGGGCCTCGTCGTCCTGACCTGGCAGGCCGACCCTGCCGATCCCCGCGGCCTCGACACCGGCCTCCGGCCGAAGCACGCCGCCGACCACCAGCGGCTCGTCGACGCACTCACGACGCTCACCACGGGCTCTGCGCCCGCGCAGGAGGAGAACTCATGACCGAGGCAGTACTCGTGCTCGAGGACGGCCGGACCTTCACCGGCCTCCCTTACGGCGCCGAAGGCTCCACGCTGGGCGAGATCGTCTTCAACACCGGCATGACCGGCTACCAGGAGACGCTGACCGACCCGTCGTACCACCGGCAGATCGTCGTGATGACGGCTCCGCACATCGGCAACACCGGCGTGAACGACGAGGACGACGAGTCGGCGCAGATCTGGGTGGCCGGCTACGTGGTGCGCGACCCCGCCCGGCGCGCGTCGAACTGGCGGTCGCGACGGACGCTCGACGACGACCTCGTCGCGCAGGGCATCGTCGGGATCAGCGCGATCGACACCCGCGCCCTGACTCGCCACCTGCGCGAGCGCGGGGTCATGCGCGCGGGCATCTTCTCGGGCGCGGCCCTGCTGGACGCCGACGGTGAGCGCCGGCGCGACGACGAGCTGCTCGACGACGTGCTGGCCGCGCCGCTGATGGCCGGCGCCGACCTGGCGGGCGAGGTGTCCACCGGCGAGGCCTACGTGGTCGAGCCGGTGGGCGAGCACGTCGCCACGGTCGCCGCGGTGGACCTCGGCATCAAGGCGATGACCCCGCAGCGCATGGCCGAGCGGGGGATCCGCGTCCACGTGCTGCCCTCGAGCGCGACCATCGACGACGTCCTGGCGACCGAGCCCGACGGCGTGTTCTTCTCCAACGGACCGGGCGACCCGGCCGCCGCCACGCACGAGATCGACCTGCTGCGCGACGTGCTGGACCGCCGGATCCCGTTCTTCGGCATCTGCTACGGCAACCAGCTGCTGGGCCGCGCGCTCGGCTACGGCACCTACAAGCTGGGCTACGGCCACCGCGGCGTGAACCAGCCGGTGATGGACCGGGCGACCGGCAAGGTCGAGATCACGGCCCACAACCACGGCTTCGCGGTCGACGCCCCGCTCGACGGTGAGTCCGTCGCGCCGCACGACGGCGGCCGCTACGGCCGGGTCGTCGTGAGCCACGTCGACCTCAACGACGACGTCGTCGAGGGCCTGCAGGCGCTCGACCTGCCCGCGTTCTCGGTCCAGTACCACCCCGAGGCCGCGGCGGGCCCGCACGACGCCGCGTACCTCTTCGACCGCTTCGTCGATCTCATGACCTCAGAGAAGGGTGCCGCCTGATGCCCCGGCGCACAGACATCCACAGCGTCCTGGTCATCGGGTCCGGCCCGATCGTCATCGGCCAGGCCTGCGAGTTCGACTACTCCGGGACGCAGGCCTGCCGCGTGCTCAAGGAGGAGGGCCTGCGGGTCATCCTGGTCAACTCCAACCCGGCCACGATCATGACCGACCCGGAGTTCGCCGACGCCACGTACGTCGAGCCGATCACCACCGAGGTCCTCACCACGATCATCGCCAAGGAGCGCCCCGACGCGATCCTGCCGACGCTGGGCGGCCAGACCGCGCTCAACGCCGCCATCGCGCTCGACGAGGCGGGCGTGCTGGAGAAGTACGACGTCGAGCTGATCGGCGCCAACATCGCCTCGATCCAGAAGGGCGAGGACCGCGAGCAGTTCAAGGAGGTCGTGGAGGTCTGCGGCGCCGAGAGCGCCCGCTCCGCGATCGTGCACACCATCGACGACGCGCTGGCGGCCGTCGAGGACCTCGGCTACCCGGTCGTCGTCCGACCGTCGTTCACCATGGGCGGGCTGGGCTCGGGCATCGCCTACGACGAGGCCGACCTGCGCCGCATCGCCGGGCAGGGCCTGCACTACTCGCCGACCACCGAGGTGCTCCTGGAGGAGTCGATCCTCGGCTGGAAGGAGTACGAGCTCGAGCTCATGCGCGACAAGCACGACAACGTCGTGGTCGTCTGCTCGATCGAGAACGTCGACCCGGTCGGGGTGCACACGGGCGACTCGGTCACGGTCGCCCCGGCGCTGACCCTGACCGACCGCGAGTACCAGCGGCTGCGCGACATCGGCATCGCGGTCATCCGCGAGGTCGGCGTCGACACCGGCGGCTGCAACATCCAGTTCGCCATCGAGCCGTCGACGGGCCGCATCGTCGTCATCGAGATGAACCCGCGCGTGTCGCGCAGCTCGGCCCTCGCGTCCAAGGCGACCGGCTTCCCGATCGCGAAGATCGCCGCGAAGCTGGCCGTCGGTTACACGCTGGACGAGATCCCCAACGACATCACGGGCGGCTCGACGCCGGCGTCGTTCGAGCCCACGCTCGACTACGTCGTCGTCAAGGTCCCGCGCTTCGCGTTCGAGAAGTTCCCGGCCGCCGACGACACGCTGACCACCACCATGAAGTCGGTCGGCGAGGCCATGGCGCTCGGCCGCAACTTCTCCGAGGCGCTCGGCAAGGCGATGCGGTCCCTCGACAAGAAGGGCTCGGTGTTCCACTGGGCCGGCGACGCCCTCGCCGGTGACGCCCTCGAGGCCCTGGTCGCGACGATCTCCCGGCCCACCGAGCACCGCCTGGTCGACGTGCAGCAGGTGCTGCGCTCCGGCGTCAGCCTCGAGCGGGTCTACGAGCTCACGGGCATCGACCCGTGGTTCCTCGACCAGGTCCAGCTCATCAACGAGGTGGCCGAGCAGACCCGCACGGCCGACGCCCTGACCCGCGAGGTGCTCCTGCACGCGAAGCGGCACGGCCTGTCGGACGCGCAGGTGGCCAGCCTGCGCCGCACGTCGGAGGACGCCGTGCGCCGGGCCCGCCACGCTGTCGGCCTGCGCCCGGTCTTCAAGACGGTGGACACCTGCGCGGCCGAGTTCGCCGCGAGCACGCCGTACCACTACTCCACCTACGACGAGGAGACGGAGGTCGCCCCGCGCACCCGCCCGGCGATCCTCATCCTCGGCTCGGGCCCCAACCGCATCGGGCAGGGCATCGAGTTCGACTACTCGTGCGTGCACGCCGCGCTGGCGCTCAAGGGCGAGTTCGAGACCGTGATGATCAACTGCAACCCGGAGACGGTCTCGACGGACTACGACACGTCCGACCGGCTGTACTTCGAGCCCTTGACGTTCGAGGACGTCCTCGAGGTGTACCAGGCCGAGCTCGCCGCCGGCCCGGTCGAGGGCCTCATCGTCACGCTCGGCGGCCAGACGCCCCTGTCGCTCGCGCAGCGTCTCGCCGACGCCGGCCTGCCGATCCTCGGAACGTCGCCGGCCGCCATCGACGCCGCCGAGGACCGCGGGGAGTTCGGCAAGGTCCTCGAGGCCGCCGGCCTGCCGGCGCCGGCCTTCGGTACCGCCACGACGCAGGCCGGCGCGCGCGACACCGCCCGCCGGATCGGGTTCCCGGTCCTCGTCCGCCCGTCCTACGTGCTGGGTGGCCGCGGCATGGAGATCGTCTACGACGAGCACCAGCTGAACGAGTACGTCCAGCGCGCGCTCGACAACGCCGCCGACGGGGGCCGGGCGGGCACCCTGCCGCCGCTGCTCATCGACCGGTTCCTCGACGACGCCATCGAGATCGACGTCGACGCGCTCTTCGACGGCACGGAGCTGTTCCTCGGCGGCGTCATGGAGCACATCGAGGAGGCCGGGATCCACTCCGGCGACTCGGCCTGCACCCTGCCGCCGGTGACGCTGTCCACGTCCGAGCTCGAGCGCATCCGCCTGTCCACCGAGGCGATCGCCCGCGGCGTGGGGGTGCACGGGCTGCTCAACATCCAGTTCGCGCTGGTCTCCGACGTGCTCTACGTCCTCGAGGCCAACCCCCGTGCGTCCCGGACCGTCCCGTTCGTCTCCAAGGCGACCGGCGTCTCGCTGGCCAAGGCCGCGGCGCTGGTCATGGCGGGCCGCTCGATCGCCGACCTGCGCGCGATGGGGATCCTGCCGGTCGACGACGCGAGCGTGCTCGACCTCGGCTCGCCGATCGCCGTCAAGGAGGCCGTGCTGCCGTTCAAGCGGTTCCGCACCAAGGAGGGCGTGGTCGTCGACACCGTGCTCGGCCCGGAGATGCGCTCCACGGGCGAGGTCATGGGCTTCGACGTCGACTTCCCGACCGCGTTCGCCAAGTCCCAGGACGCGGCCTTCGGTGGCCTGCCGACGGGCGGCCGGGCGTTCATCTCGGTGGCGGACCGCGACAAGCGCTCGATCGTCTTCCCGGTCAAGCGGCTGGCGGAGCTCGGCTTCGAGATCCTGGCGACCGAGGGCACCGCGGCGGTCCTGCACCGCAGCGGCATCGCGTCGACGGTGGTCCGCAAGTACTCCTCGGGCCGCGGCGCGGCGGGGGAGCCGACGATCGTGGACCTCATCACCGAGGGCTCCGTCGACATGGTGGTGAACACACCGTCGGGCCAGGGCGCCCGGGCGGACGGCTACGAGATCCGCGCGGCGACGACGGCGGCCGACAAAGCGATGGTCACCACGGTGCAGCAGCTGGGCGCGGCCGTGCAGGCCATCGAGGCGCGCCAGGCCGGCCCGTTCCGGGTCACCAGCCTGCAGGAGCACGACGCGGCGGCCCTGGTGCGCCGCGAGGAGCGCGCGGCGGCCCGGGCATGACGGCGTCGTTCGGGAGCCGCCTCGCGGCCGCGATGGACGCCCACGGGCCGCTCTGCGTGGGCATCGACCCGCACACGAGCCTCCTGGAGGCGTGGGGCCTGCCCGACGACGCCTCGGGCCTGCGCCGGTTCGCGCTGACCGTGCTCGACGCGGTCGGCGGACGCGTGGCGGCCGTCAAGCCGCAGGCCGCCTTCTTCGAGCGGCACGGTTCCGCCGGGGTCGCGGTGCTGGAGGAGGTGGTCGCGGCCGGCCGGGACACCGGCACGCTCGTGATCGTCGACGCCAAGCGTGGCGACATCGGCTCGACCATGGGTGCCTACGCCGACGCGTTCCTCCGGGACGGCTCGCCGCTCGCCGGGGACGCGCTCACGGTCTCGCCGTACCTCGGCTTCGGGTCGCTCGACCCGGCCGTCGACCTGGCGCTCGCCACCGGTCGGGGGCTGTTCGTGCTGTGCCTGACGTCCAACCCGGAGGGGCCCGAGGTGCAGCACGCCCGGACGCCCGCGGGCGCGAGCGTCGCGGGGACGATGGCCGCGCACGCGGCCACCCTGAACGCCGGGGTCACCCCGATGGGCTCGATCGGCCTCGTCGTCGGCGCGACCGTCGGAGACGCCGCGTCGCGGACCGGTACCGACCTCACGCGCGTCAACGGCCCGCTGCTCGCCCCGGGCGTGGGCGCGCAGGGCGCGGGTGCCCCCGAGCTCGCCGCCGTGTTCGGTCCCGCGAGGCACCAGGTGCTCGCCTCGTCGTCGCGCGCCGTCCTGGCGGCCGGACCCGACGTCGCGGCGTTGCGCGCCGCGGCGCGGGCGGGTGCCGACGAGGCCACCGCCGCGCTGCGGGACTGAGCGCGGGCTAGGCCGCCGCGGTCGCGGGTCGCCTGCCCGCGGCGGTCGTCGCGAGGTGCCGCGCGACGTGCTCGGCGTCGCGGCCGACCCCGTGCACCATCGCGGACGAGAACGCGTACTGGAACGGCAGCCCGACGAAGTACAGGCCGGGCACCGACGGCACGATCCCGCGGTCGGTCACCGGGTACCCGTCCTCGCCCAGCGGGGCCGGCTCGACCCAGCGGAAGTCGTCGCGGAACCCGGTCGCCCACACGATCGAGCGGGCCTCCACGACGGTCCCGTCGTCGAGGACGGGACGACCCTCGCGCACCTCGACCACGCGGGCCTCGAGGTGCCGCACGCCGGCCGCCGCCAGGTCCGCCTGCTTCACGCGCAGCAGCGGCGCCCCACCGGCCCGGACGACCGGCTGCATCCGGCGCCCGACGGGCGTGCGGACCGTCAGCACGTGGCTGGCCACCGTCGGCAGCAGCAGCGCCGAGATCCGCCCCCGCACGCCGCCGTACGGCAGCTCGCCGTGGACGCGCCCGGCGAGGACCACGTCGTGGCCGGCCCGCGCGAGCTCCAGCGCGAGGTCCGCGCCGGAGTGGGACGCGCCGACCACGAGGACGGGGCCGTCCGGGAGCTGTCCGGGGCGCCGGTAGTCGGTCGAGTGGAGCTGCACGACGGTCGGATCGATGGCCGTCGCGAGGGCAGGGGTCCACGCGTCGCGGTGGCCGCCCGCCGCCACCACGAGCGTCGAGCACGACAGCTCGCCGTCCGACGTCTCGACCCGGAAGTCGCCGCTCGCGCCGCGCACCCGCTGGACGCTGACCCCGGTCCGCACCGGCAGGTGCAGCTCGGCGGCGTACCGCTCGAGGTAGTCGGCCATCTGCCCGGCGGTCGGGAACGACCAGCCCGGCGCGGGGAACGACAGGCCGGGCAGGCTGTCCGACCGGGCCGGGGTGAACAGCCGCAGGGAGTCGTACCGCTCGCGCCAGCTGTCCCCGACCCGGTCGTGCGCGTCCAGGGCCACGCATGGCAGCCCGCGCCGGGTGAGGTGGTAGGCCGTCGCCAGCCCGGCCTGCCCGGCACCGATGATGATCGTCCGCTCGTCCATGGTCCTGACCTCCGTCGTCGTCGATGCGTCCGACGCTAGGAGGGCCGGGGGCGGCGGACATCGGGCGTCCTGCCCATGCCGGGCGCCCCGGTGTGGGCAGTTCTGCTCACTGGGCGGAGCGCTCGACGATGCCGTGGTCGTAGGCCCAGGCGGTCGCCGCCGACCGGGACTGCACGTCGAGCTTCACGAAGATGTTCGAGACGTGCCGCGCGACCGTGCGGTCGGACAGCGTCAGCGCGGACGCGACCGCGCGGTTCGTGAGCCCGGTCGCGACGAGCCGGAGGACCTCGACCTCGCGCGGGCTGAGCGGGCCGCGGGAGTCCACGGAGGTCGGCGCCTCACCCAGCCGGGCGAGCTCCGTCGCCGCGCCGAGCCGTCGGAAGGTCGCCCGGGCGGACTCCTCGTCGAGGTYGGCGTCGACGACGTCCCCGAGCAGCCGGTGCGCCGCCGCGAGGGCCACGCGCGCGCGGGCCACCTCGTACGGCACGTCGAGCTCGAACCAGCCGTCGACGGCTCGTCCCAGCGGCGCCAGCGCGGCGTGTGGGTCGCCCTCGGCCAGCAGCACGGCACCGTCGGCGGACGCCGCCAGCGTCTCGACGCACAGCCCGCCGGCCTGCCC
>NZ_JBFULZ010000123.1:0-11965 GCF_054049635.1 Cellulomonas sp. P5_C6
GGCGTGACCGGCCGGCGGCCCGACGCGGCCGGCCGCCGGGCGCTCGCCCTGTACCGGTCGGCGTCCCTCGGCGTCCGCGCGCACGTGACCGTCCGGTGGTTCACGGCGCCGTTCCCCGCCGTCGCGGCCGCCCTGCCACCGGCCGGCCGGGTGCTCGAGATCGGCTGCGGTCACGGGCTGTTCAGCGCCTACGCCGCCCTGCTCGACCCGGAGCGGGAGGTGCTCGGCGTCGACATCGACGGCGACAAGATCGCGGCCGGCGCCGTGGCCGCGCGCGACGTCGAGCGGCTGGAGCTCCGGCGCGCCCCCGACGGGGCCGTCCCCGCGGGCCCCTGGGATGCCGTGGTGTTCGTCGACGTCCTGTACCTGCTCGGCGCGGACCAGCAGCGGCGCCTGCTCACGGAGGCGGTGGCCCAGCTGGCGCCGGGCGGGCGCGTGGTCGTCAAGGAGATGGGCACCGAGCCGCGCTGGAAGGTCCGTTGGAACACGTTCCAGGAGACCGTGTCCGTCAAGATCCTGCGGATCACGGAGGGCTCCTCGTTCGACTTCGTCGACCCGCGCCGGATGGGTGGCTGGCTGACGGACCTGGGCCTCGTGGTCGAGCTGCGGCGCCTGGACGCGGGACGGGTGCACCCGCACCACCTGCTGGTCGGGCGTCGCGGCGACTGACCGCGTCTGGTCGTCGCCGGGCGCGGCCGGGGGAGCGACGACCGTTGACCGGACTGCGCGCGGAACGTACCGTGCAGTAACGCTGCCGTCCGAATGGTGAGATGACACATGAGCCTGTTCCCGACCGTCCACGCGACCGGTGATCTCCCGGCCTCGCACCGCACCCACCTCGAGGGCCACGGCCTGACGTTCGTGGGCCCGGACGACGATCCGGACGTCGTGCTCGTGCTCCCCGGGACGGCCCCCGTCGGAGGTGCCGGCGTCGTCGTCCTCGTCACCGGGTCCGAGCACGCCGCGACGACCGAGCTGCTGGCCGCTCGCGGCATCGTGATCCACGGGGCCCCCGCAGGGGAGCCGACGGCTCTCGTGCCGGCGGACCTCACCGGGGACGACCTCCTCGCGTGGACCACGGACCCGGTGCTGCCGGTGCGGGCGACCCTCGATGCCCCCGGTTCGCCGCTGCTGCGGATCTCGACCGGGAGCCAGGCCCTCGGTCCGGTGGTCGCGGCCGGGCAGCGCGACTCCCAGGGAGCCGTCCTGGCGCTCGGCGTCGACGTCACCGGATCCGCGGAGGTGCTGCTCAACGCGCTGATCTGGGCCGCGCGCCCGAACCTCGTCGACGCCCGGACCGCCGGCCGCTCGGACCTCGTCGCGCACCCGGCATGGGCTCGGCTCAAGCGGGACGTGACCGAGCTGCAGCAGATGCAGGTCCGCGACGGCTCGGTCCCGGACACCGAGCAGCACGAGCGGGCGCGCGAGCTGGTGCACGCGATCGGGCTGTCGCTGCACGAGCTCACGCCGTCGCTGCCGCACGACGAGGACTACCTCACCGCCGTCGGCAAGGACCTCACGCGCTGGGCCGACGCCGGGTTCGAGGTGCCCGACTTCCTCGACTCGTTGGTCGCGTTCCACCCCGAGCAGCAGCGCGTCGACGGGCTCCCGCACCTCGTCCTGTTCCCGATGTACACGCAGAACGGCAGCACCGACCGCCGGGTCGAGGCCGTGCTGCTGCAGGTCCGCTGGCCGGACCTGGTCGCGCGGCTCGAGGCCGAGCAGTTCAGCAACGCGCTGTTCGTGCCGGTGACCTTCCTCGACTTCACGCCCGGCTACGACACGAACTCCGCGGTGCTGTTCCCCGAGACCGTGGCGGTGCGCGAGGTGCCGACGTTCACGTGGGGCGCGATCTTCGCCGACCGCGAGGCCGCTCGGTTCCGCCGTGTCGTGCAGGCCGCCGCCGAGACCACGCGCCTGGCCCTGCCGCCCGACGCCGCCCGGCTGCTGACCGACCAGCATCTGGCCGAGGAGACGTTCGTCCTGTGGGACCTGGTCCACGACCGCACGCACATGCGCGGCGACCTGCCGTTCGACCCCTTCATGATCAAGCAGCGCATGCCGTACTTCCTGTACTCGCTCGAGGAGCTGCGCTGCGACCTCACCGCGTTCCGCGCGGCSGTSCGGCTSGAGRCCGASGGCGTCCCGCACGCMCGTTACGTGCAGTACGCSATCCTGTTCGACCGSCTSTTCCGGTTCCCCGTGACSGGCACGCGCGTGCGCAACTACGACGGGCTCGGCGGCCAGCTGCTGTTCGCCTGGTTGCACCAGCACCACGTGCTGCACTGGACGGACTCGCGGCTGACCATCGACTGGCCGCAGGTGCCCGACGCGGTGATCGCGCTCGCCGAGCAGATCGAGCAGCTGTACTGGCGCTCGATCGACCGCCCCAAGACCGCGCACTGGCTTGCCGCCTACGCGCTGGTGTCCGGCACGGTGACGCCGCACCCGGCCTCCGCGTGGGCGCGCGGCGACCTGCCGCTGGACGGCCCGCCGAAGGGGTTCACCGACGCGGTGCTGGACGACGAGTTCCCGCTGTCGATGTTCTACGAGGCGCTGTCGCGCAAGATCGGTGACGTCGTCGCGTCGACGAGCGGCATCACGGCCTGAGCGGACGCCCGGCACCGGTCACGTCATTCGTCGTGGCGCTCGGGCATGATCGCCTCGGACCGACCGCGGAACGAGGCCACGAGCCGGGCGACGAGGACGGCCAGGAAGACCTGGCCGACCATCGCCTCGAACGTCGCGATGCTGCGTCCGGGGAACGCGGCCGCCGTGTAGTCGCCGTAGCCGAGCGTGGTCAGCGTCGTGTAGCTGAAGTACTGGAACGAGCGCTGGTTGGCGGCCGCGCCCGACTCGAAGAACGGGTCGCTGTCGATCGCGGCCATCACGCCGAACAGGCTGGCGAAGAACATGCCGATGATCAGGTAGGCGCTCAGCGCCCCGGCCAGCGACTGCACCGTGACCGCCGAGCGCCGCACGACCCGGTCGAGGATGACCACGAGCGTCGTCATGAGGATCACGCAGACCACCGCGTCGAGCACGCCGTCGGACACGTTGCGCGGGAGGAAGGCGAGCGCGGCCAGGGCGATCACCGCGGAGGCGACCAGCACGATGCGGACGAACCGCTTCTGGGCGGGCATCGGACGGGAGGTTCGTACGGCGAGGCCGAGGGTGAACAGGTAGAGCACCATGACCGTGAGCTGCACCCAGAGCGCCGAGCTCAGCGCGTAGAGCACGTAGACGGTGACCAGCAGGCTGAGCACGATGCCGAAGTCGTCCTCGCCGAACCGGCGGGCGAAGAACGATCTGCGGGGCCGCGGGTCCGTGCCCGCCTCGTCCTCTTCCGTCACGTTGCGGAGGCTAGCAGCGGCCGGCTCAGCCGAGCGTGACCAGGTCCCGCACGTCGTCGTTCGGCAGGACGTCGACGACGGCGGTGACCTCGAGCTCGGCGAGGTCGGCGTAGCCGTGGTGGACGTTGAGGAAGGCGGTGTCGGAGGCGTCGCGCCCGGTCGCGATGCGGACCAGGCTGGTGCGCGGCGCGAGCGTCGTGGCGTCCACGACGTACCACTGCCCGTCGATGTTGGCCTCGGCGACCGCGTGGAAGTCCATCGGGTAGAGCCCCGGCGCGTACACGGAGACCAGCCGGGCGGGGACGTCGAGCGCGCGCAGCAGGGCGATGACGAGGTGGGCGTAGTCCCGGCAGACGCCCTCGCGGGCCAACAACGTCTGCACCGCGCCGTCCGTGGGCAGGCTGGACCCGGGCACGTACGACAGCCGCGAGCCCACCCAGGAGCTCACGGCGGCGAGCAGGTCGTACCCGTGCAGGCCCGCGAACTCGGCATACGCGGTCGGCCCCAGCGTGTCGGACTCGCAGTACCGGCTCGGGCGGAGGTAGCGCAGCAGGTCGGATTCCTCGGAGGCCACGGGGGCGGCCCGCCCGTCGACCGACGCCGAGTAGTCGAGGACGAGACGCCCGACCTCCGCCTTGACGACGTGCAGGCGGGTCCCGTGGTGGTCCGGTACCTCTGTGGCCTCGACCGGCGAGCCGTCGAGCGTGATGCGCAGCGACTCCCGGACGGCGATCTGCGAGKAGACGGCGAGCTCGAAGGCCAGGGTCGCGGGAGAGGTGACGTCGAGGGCGAGGTGGGCGGTGAGGTCGCGATGCACGCGCTCATCGTGGTGGAGAACCGGGCCGCGCGCCCGTCGGGCTGCTAGGCGAGCAGGGTCGCGATGTCCAGGGCGCCGGGGTCCCAGTGAGTCTCGGCGGGAACGTGCTGGTGCCCGCACCAGCCGGAGAACCGGTTCCACTCGTCGACCGTCATGCGGTTGGCCGGCGTTCGGTTGATGCCCGCGAGGTCGAGGAAGTCCCGGCCCGACCGCCGCGGGATCGGCACGAGCGCCTCGATCGAGCGCAGCACGCCGCGGATGAAGTCCAGCTGCGCCGGCGCCCACCCCGGGGTCTCCGCGGCCTTGCCGACGATCTCGATCTGCACGCAGCGGGCCGCGTTCTTGACCAGGGTCGGGCTGGCGCCGCCGAGCGACCGCGCCCCGGTGGCCAGGGAGTAGTGCTGGACGATCCTGCCGGTCAGCGGCTCGATGGTCAGCGTGGGCCAGAACTTCTTCTCGTCGAGGGTGGCCAGGGCTCCGGCGATCGTGCCTCCCTCGGTCGTGTGCAGGACCCCGCGCCAGGGCATCGGGACGTAGGCCGGTCCCGCGACGGTGGCGGGCCGCTTCTCGGCGGTGGGGAGCCAGACCTCGCCGACGGAGCAGGTGTCGACGACGGCCTTCAGCGGGCCGACGAACCCCGCCTCCGCCAGCCCCGGCCACTGCCCGGCGATCGGCAGCGGGTAGCCGTCGTCCACCTTCTTGTCCGTGAGGTCGTACCGCACGTACTGCTCGCCACGGAAGAAGTACGCCTTGCCGTTGCCCCACGCGATCGCGGAGTCGACCCCGTCGAAGCCCGCCTCGGCCACCCCGGGCCAGTTGCCCGCGATGGGCAGCGGGTAGCCGCCGTCGACCTTGTCCTCGGTCAGGCTGTACCGCACGTACTGGTCGCCGCGGAAGAAGTAGGCCTTGCCGTTGCCCCAGTTCATGGCGGCGTCGACGGACGCGAAGCCCGCCTCGGCGAGGCCCGGCCAGTTGGCGGCGATCGGGCGCGGGTAGCCGTCGGCCACCCGGTCGGGCTCCAGGTCGTACCGCAGGTACTGGTCGCCGCGGAAGAAGTAGATCCGCCCGTTCTGCCAGTTCACGGCCGCGTCGACGCCGTCCGCGAAGCCCGCCTCGGCGAAGCCGTGCCACTCGTCCGCGGCCACCGCCCCCGCACCCGCGGCGTCGTCCCCGCGGTCGTACCGGATCGTGCTGGTCCCGCTGAACATCCACACCGACGTGCCCATGTCGCGCCCCCTGGTGGGGGAGCGGCGTCATCGTCGACGCCGACCCCCGACTCGATGATGCGCGCGCTGATCACGCCTCGACAAGGATGACAAATCGGGTCACCAGGCGGAGCGCACGTAGTCCTTGAGGAAGCAGCCGAACAGGTCCTCGCCGGCCTCGCCGCGCACGATCGGGTCGTACACGCGGGCCRCGCCGTCGACCAGGTCGAGCGGGGCGTGGAAGCCCTCCTCCGCCAGCCGCACCTTGGTCGGGTGCGGCCGCTCGTCGGTGATCCAGCCGGTGTCGACGCTGGTCATGAGGATGCCGTCGGTCGCCAGCTCCGTGGCGCTGGTGCGCGTGAGCATGTTCAGCGCGGCCTTCGCCATGTTGGTGTGCGGGTGGCCCGGGCCCTTGTAGCCGCGGGAGAACACCCCCTCCATCGCGGAGACGTTGACGACGTACGCGCGGCCGGCCGCGGTCGCCCGCATGGCGCCCCGCAGGCGGCTGACCAGGATGAACGGCGCCGTCTGGTTGCACAGCTGCACCTCGAGCAGCTCCATCGGGTCGACCTGGTCCACGGTGTGCACCCAGCTGTTGGTCTCCGCCGTGTCGGGCACGAGGCCGCCGGCGTCGATCGCGGTGCCTGCGACGAGCCGCTCGAGCGAGGCGTGCTCGGCGCTGAGCGCGAGGGCGTCGACCCCCGGGCCGGCCGCGATGCTGGTCAGCTCCGTGACCGACCCGGCGAGCGCGACGGGGTGGGCGCTGCTGGTGCGGCCGAACGTGGTGATCTGCGGCAGCGGGCGGTCGGGCAGGGGCTCGAGCTCGGCGTCCGCGAGGTGCGTGTAGGCACCGGGGGAGCGCCGGACCGTCTGCGCGGCGTTGTTGATGAGGATGTCGAGGGGACCCTGCGCGGCGACGGTGTCGGCGAGCGCGACCACCTGGGCGGGGTCGCGCAGGTCGATGCCGACGATGCTCAGGCGGTCCAGCCAGTCGGCGCTGTCCGGCATCGCGGCGAACCGGCGCGCGGCGTCGCGCGGGAACCGCGTGGTGATCGTCGTCGTCGCGCCGTCCCGCAGCAGGCGCAGGGCGATGTACATGCCGATCTTCGCCCGCCCGCCGGTGAGCAGCGCGCGCTTGCCCGTCAGGTCGGTGCGCGCGTCCCGCTTCGCGTGGTTGAGGGCCGCGCACGCCGGGCACAGCTGGTGGTAGAACGCGTCGACGTCGACGTACGGCTCCTTGCAGATGTAGCAGGGCCGGGCCTTCAGCAGCGTCCCGGCGCTGGCGCCCTGGACAGTGGACACCAGCGGGATGCCCTGCGTCTCGTCGTCGATGCGGCCGGGGCTGCCCGTGGCCGTGGCGTGGATGACGGCGCGGTCCGCGGTGCTGATGGCGTCGCGCTTCTCCGCGCGACGCTGCTTCTTCGCGGCCTTGAACAGCGCGGACGTCGCGCGGCGGGCCAGCGCGAGGTGGGGGTGGTCCGAGGGGAGCACGCTGATCTGCTCGGCGACGCGGAGGAAGACCTCGAGCTCGGCGGGGTCGACGCCGTCGGTGGTCTGCGGGCTGGTGAGCGTGGGGGCAGTCATCGTGCGGATGTCCTAGCTGGTCGTCAGAGAAATGGCCGACGGGCAGGGGAGCACGAGAGCCGGGCGCGCGGGGATCGGTCGATTCTACCCGTCGGCCCCGGGGGACCCCGCGGGACCCTCGACGGGGGTGCCCCCGAGCAGGTCGCGCCAGCGGTTGTGCCGCGCCGTGTAGTCGGCGTCGAACCGGTGCTCGGCGCGCGCCAGCTTCTTGTCGCGGTACCGGCGACGCGCCCACCACGACCCCGGCTTGGCCAGCCGGATCGCGCCGACCCAGGCGATCAGCGGCACCACGATGCCGAGGATGCCGGTGGAGAGCTTGCCCTTGAGGATGCAGAAGGCGGCGGCGGCCATGTGCGACAGGACGACGGCGGTGTAGATCCATCCCGGCGTGCCCTCGGTGCGCGTCTGGCCGACGGGCGAGACCCCGAGCAGGATGGCGCCGCCCAGCGCGGCGCCGACCAGGATCGCGTCGATCRACTTCCGGCCGTCCGTCGACCAGTACACGTCGTCGAGGTGGAACCAGAGCGCGAACTCGTCGAGCGTCAGGGCCGCGCCGGCGCCGAAGCCCAGGGCCAGGAGGTCGATCCACGGCGAGGCGGGCGTGAACCGGAACACGAGCAGGCCGCTCACCAGGACGAGCAGGATGCCCCAGACCTGGTGGTGCACGTGCACGCCGCCGATGTAGACGTCCTTGACCGGTCCCGGTGCCGCGGCCTGCGCCGCCTGGCGGGCGTGGATCCGGCGGGTGATCGTCCGCACCAGCGCGAACGTCACCAGGAACCCGACCAGTGCCCAGAGTGCCGGCGAGCGTCCGGTCTGCACGAACGTCTGGCCGTACCAGTCCACCCGTCGACCGTAACCGGGCCGTGCCTCAGGCGCTGAGGTGGGCGAAGACCACGGTGTTGTCGGTGTAGTGCCCGGTGCTCCGGTCGAACCGCCCTCCGCACGTCAGGAGCCGCAGCTCCGGACCGGTGGTGTTGCCGTAGACCTCGAGCGTCGGGAAGTCGTCCTTCGGGAACGCGCGCACGCTGTCGACGACGAACGTCGCAGTCGTGCCGTCGGCGCGCGTGACGAGAACCTGCGCCCCGGCGGCCAGCCGTCCGAGCTCGTGGAACACCGACGGGCCGTGCACGCCGTCGACGTGGCCCTCGATGACCGCGGGGCCGACCGCACCCGGGCGCGGAGAGCCGTCGAACCAGGCCGCCTTGTCGTAGTCCGGGCCGGGTTGCGGGACCTCGAGCGTGCCGTCGGCCTGGACGCCGACGGTCAGCAGGTCGGACGCGATCCCGAGCGACGGGATGCTCACCTGCACGGGGAGGGGCTGCTCGGGCTGCGCCGTCGTCGGCACTGGTGCCGGGACCTTCGCTGCCGGAGTCGGGCGCGCCGTGGCGACGGCCACAGGCTGGGGAGGGTCCAGCTGCTGCGCGCGCAGCCCCACGGCGAGCGCGGCGCCGCCGCCGAGGACGAGGACCGCCCCGGCGATCGCCGCCCACCAGCGCGCAGGACGACGCCCGGCCGTCGGCCCCGGGCCGTCCGACCGGGCGTCGTCGGCCATCAGCGCGTCGCCGTCGCCGACGCGGTGCGACGGCGGACCAGCAGACCGGTCCCGGCCAGCAGCGCGATGCCACCGGCCGCGAGCAGCCCGGCGTCCTGGACGCCGGCCGTGGAGCCGCTGCCGGTCTGCGCGCCGCCGGCGGGCATGGTCGACATCTGCGAGGACGCCAGGACCGCGCACAGGGCCGGGTCAGTGGCCTCGGTGGGCAGCGACGGGTCCAGGTCGGACTTCGTGTCCCCGTCGTACTTCCCGTCGTTGTTGTAGTCGACGCCGTGGATCACGACGACCGACTTGCCGGAGACGATGGCGTCCGCGACCTCGGGGGCGATCGTGATGGAGCCGCGCTCGTAGTTGAGCTTGCCGCCGGGCGCGGTGTCGAACCGGTCGACCGCGAGGCCGGACGCGGGGGAGGTGTCGCCGGTCTTGGTCAGCGACACGACGATGTCGCCGTACGCCGGGCCGCCGTCCGTCGTGTTGAGGTGGCCGACGTCGCCGTTCTTGTCGTCGCTCGCGGCCGGGCACTCGTGGCGCGCGTCGGCGCCGAAGTGGATGTGCGCCGCGTGCGGGTTGTCCGGGAGCAGGCCGTAGGCGGCGAGGTCGACGGTGAGCGTGGTGCCGGAGACGGTGGCCATCGCCGTCCCGCCGCCCTGGACACCGTTGAGCGCGACCGGGGCGAGCGTGCCCTGCGCCGATCCGTCGGCGGCCGAGGCGGGTCCGGCCAGGGCGATCATCGTCGCCAACCCGAGTGCGGGTGCGGCCAGTGCGAAGCGCGTGCGTGCCTTCATGACGGAGGACCTCCTGGGTCTCGTGGCCGTCCCCGTGCGGGGGCGGCCTGACCGGTGAGGTTCGGAGCGCGGCCCGGCGCGGATGGGTCTCAAGACAAACCGGACAGATCGGCCCGGGCGAGGATAGGTTCGATCACGCAGGTGCCCGCCGGGGACGGCAGTCAGCCACAGCTCCGGACGGATGAACTGGAGGAGCACAGTGAGCGAGACGCCCGACCCCTACGGCCCGATCCATGGGCGGCCCAGCTTCCGGGAGCACATCGACCGCGGCACGTTCCCGGAGCACGGGCTCGAGCCCGACGAGGCCTACGAGCTCCTGCACACGGGGCTCATGCTCGACGGGCGCGAGACGCTGAACCTCGCGTCGTTCGTGACCACCTGGATGGAGCCGCAGGCCGAGCGGCTCATCCACGACACCATCCGCAAGAACCACATCGACCACGAGGAGTACCCGGCGGCGTCGCTGATCGAGGAAGCCTGCGTGCACATGCTGGGCGACCTGTTCAACGCGCCGGACTCGACCCAGGTGGTGGGYGTCGCGACGATCGGCTCGTCGGAGGCGATCATGCTCGGCCTGCTCGCCCACAAGCGGGCCTGGCGCGACCGCCGGCGGGCCGCGGGACTGCCCACCGACCGGCCGAACGTGGTCTTCGGCGCGGAGACGCACGTCGTGTGGGACAAGTTCGCCAACTACTTCGACGTCGAGATGCGCAAGATCCCGATGAGGCGGGACCGGTTCGTGCTGAGCGCCGACGACGTCGAGGCGCACATCGACGAGAACACGATCGCCGTGGGGGCCGTGCTGGGCACCACCCACATCGGTGAGGCGGACCCGATCGAGGAGATCAACGACCTGCTGGTGCGGATCAAGGCCGAGAAGGGCTGGGACATCCCGCTGCACGTCGACGGCGCCAGCGGCGCGTTCATCGCCCCGTTCAGCGAGCCGGACCTGCTGTGGGACTTCCGGCTCGAGCAGGTGGCGTCGATCAACGTCTCCGGGCACAAGTACGGGCTGGTCTATCCGGGCGTCGGGTGGCTGATCTTCCGCGACGCCTCGAGGCTGCCCGAGGACCTGGTGTTCAGCGTGAACTACCTGGGCGGCGCGCAGCCCACCTACACGTTCAACTTCTCCCGCGGCTCGGCCATGATCCAGGCCCAGATGTACAACTTCCTGCGGCTAGGGCGCAGCGGGTACACGTCGATCGTCCAGACCATGCTGGCGAACGCGAGGTTCCTCAACGAGAGCCTCGAGGCCAGCGGCAAGTTCGAGATCCTCAACCAGGGGCTGGCCGAGCCGGTGGTGACGTTCACGATCAAGGGGGACCCGGGGTTCGACGTCTACCACCTGTCCGCGCGGCTACGGGAGGACGGCTGGATCGTGCCGGCGTACAGCCTGCCGCCCGACGCCGAGGACGTGCACCTCATGCGCGTCGTCGTCCGTCTGGACCTGAGCCGGCTGATGATCGAGCAGCTCCTGCGAGACCTGCACGCGGCGTGGGACGCGCTCGTCGCCGAGCAGCCCGTGCAGCGGCCGAGGGCCAAGCCCGACCTGTGGACGTCACCCGGTCATGCCGCGGCGAAGAGCAAGGCGCGCACCGGCCTGGGGCAGTGACCTCGACCGTCCCGGACCTGCCCGCGGGCTGGCGCGTCCTGGGCACCCGCGGGCCGGCCGGCTTTGTCACGCACGCCGTCCTCGCGCGCCCGGACGGCACCGAGGTCGAGTGGACGTCGCGGCGGCACCGCAAGGGCCTCGGCCTTCGGCTGGCCGGGGTCCGCGCGGAGGGCGGCCGGGCCAGCGCGATGAGCTGGCGGATCGGCTCGCTCTTCGCGATCGGCTCGGTCTGCTTCGCCCTCGGGTCCGTGCCGGCGTACTTCGACACCGTCGACCCCGGGATCGTCGCGGGCACCTTCTTCGTCGGCTCGATCTTCTTCACCAGCGCCGGGTACCTGCAGTTCCACGAGGTGCTGCGGGCGCCCGGAGGGGTCCTGGCGGAGTCGACGCGGCCGAGGCCGCTGGCGTCCCTGGTGGGGTGGAAGCCGCGGCGGATCGACTTCTGGGCCGTGCTCGTCCAGCTGGTCGGCACCGTGTTCTTCAACATCAGCACCTTCGCCGCCATCCAGAGCGACCTGACGACCGAGCAGGCCAAGCGGCTGGTCTGGGCGCCCGACGTGTTCGGCTCGATCTGCTTCCTCGTCGCCAGCTGGCTGGCCTACTCCGAGGTCAACCGGGGGATCCTGCCCCGCTCGGACCGGTCGATCGGGTGGCGGATCTCCGCGCTGAACATGGTCGGGTCGATCGCGTTCGGCGTCTCCGCGATCGCCGCCCGCTACCTGCGCTCGACCGGGGAGCTGGCCAACCTGGCGCTCGTGAACCTCGGCACGTTCCTCGGCGCCGTGTGCTTCCTGCTCGGCGCGGTGCTGCTGCCCGTGGAGTCGGCGAAGGACCGGTCCTGACTCACCACCCGTCGAGGTGCCAGACCTCCTCGAGCGGCTGGCGCGGGGCCGGCCGGAACGTCTCGCCCGTGTAGTACGCCGTGGGGATCAGCGCGCCCTGACGGACGTCGGCGGGGATCCCCAGGAGCTCGGCGACCTCCCGCTCGTGCGCCAGGTGCAGCGTGGTCCACGCCGTCCCGAGTCCCCGCGCCCGCGCGGCGAGCATGTAGCTC
>NZ_JBFULZ010000124.1:0-16800 GCF_054049635.1 Cellulomonas sp. P5_C6
CTCGAGGCCGACGAGCCCCGCGCGACCGCCGCCGTGGCCCGCGCCGCCCGCGCCCTCGGCGTCGCCCTGGCGTCCGTCGCGAACGTGGTCGACGTGGGCGAGGTCGTGCTCGGAGGCTCTTTCGGGCAGCTGTTCGGGTACGTGCACGACGAGGTGTCGGCCCGCCTCGACGAGCTCGTGATCTTCGCGCCGTGGGCTCCCTTGCGGGTCTCGTCGGCCCGCGCCGGCCAGTACCCGGCGATGACCGGCGGCGCGCTCGCGGTCCTGGCCACGGTCCTCGCCGACCCGGCCGAGTGGTTGCGCCTCCAGCGCTGACCCTGCTCGGACGCCCCGCCCGTGGCGGGCGGCGCTCGTCGTAGGCTCCGTCCCCGTGAGCGCGCAGCAGACCCCCCTCTGGATCGGCACCTACCCCGCGGCCGGTGCCGGTACCCCCGTGGGCGCGGGGGAGGGGATCTGGCGGGTCGACCTCGATCCCGCGACGGGTGCGCTGCGCGACGCCCGGCAGGTCGTCGTGACGCCGTCGCCGAGCTTCCTGGCGCTGCGCGGCACGGTCCTGTACGCGGCCAACGAGCAGGCGGACGGCACGATCAGCGCGTTCGACGTCGTCGGCGACACGCTCGTGCACCGCGCCACGGTCCCGTCGGGCGGCGCGGACCCGTGCCACCTGCTGCTCGACGACGACGACCGGGCGCTGCTCGTCGCCAACTACACCTCCGGCACCCTGGCCGTGCTGCCGCTGGACGCGGACGGCGGGTTCGCGACGCTCGGCCCCGACCAGGTGTTCGGCCACACCGGCTCGGGTCCCGACGAGGACCGCCAGCTCTCGCCGCACGCGCACTTCGTCGCGCACGCCCCCGGCGGGGCCTTCGTGCTGGTGGTCGACCTGGGCACCGACGAGATCCGCCGCTACCGGAGGAACGACGGCACGCTGGTCGAGGACGGCATCGCGGCGACGCTGCCCGCCGGCACCGGCCCGCGGCACCTGGTCTTCAGTGCCGACGGTCGGTTCGCGTACGTCGTCGGCGAGCTCGACGTCACCGTCCGCGTGCTGGCGTGGGACGAGGCGTCGGGGACGGGCACCCTGGTGCAGACGCTGCCGGCGACGACCGTCCCCGCGCGCGAGGCCGGCCGCCGACCGCTGCCGTCGCACATCCTCCGCGACGGCGACCGCGTGCTCGTCGGGGTGCGGACGTCCGACGTCGTCGCGCGGTTCTCGGTGCGCGGCGACGGCCTGCTCGAGCCGGTCGACGACCACGCCCTGCCGGGCGCGTGGCCGCGGCACCTCGAGATCGTCGACGGGTGGACCGTGGTGGCGGACCAGGACAGCGGCGACCTCGCCGTGCTCGCGGCCGACGGGTCCGTCGCGGCGACGACGGCGCTGCCCGCGCCCGCCTGCGTCGTCCGGGCGGACTGACGGACGGGTCGCCCTCACGGGTGACGCGGGCGGTCCCACCTCCAGGACCTGCGGATATGTGTCGATCCCCTCTTTTGTCGACGACTAACGAGGGGGTTCCGAGATGCGCAATGGATTCGATATCTACCGGGTCGGTCCGGACCGGAACCACCAGGAGCCGCCGAGCCCGTGGGGCTGGACGGCCCGGCGTGGCGAGGTGCCCACCGGCGAGACCGTGGTCCAGGACCACGACTTCTCGCTGACCTACACCGGGAACGACCCCCAGCTGGCCGCGGCGTTCGCGCGCGGCGCCCGGCTCAAGGAGATCGTCACGATGTGGCCGGAGCTCGCGTTCTACCCGTCGACGGCCGGGGGCTTCCTCCCGGACGGCAACATCTTCCCCATCCGCGGCGACTACAAGCCGCCGAGCGGGTTCAGCGCGCTCAAGGGCCGGTTCGCTCGTCGTCCGGCCGGGGCCCACGCTGCGGAGGCTCCCGCCCAGTCGTGAGGTGACGAGGCGCCCGGTGCGCGAGAATGGGTTGCAGACCCGTCCGCGAACAGGAGCACCCGTGACCCTCGAGCACGCCCCGCGCGTCGCCATGCTCTCGGTGCACACGTCGCCGCTCGACCAGCCCGGCACCGGCGACGCGGGCGGCATGAACGTGTACGTGCTCGAGCTGTCGCGCGCGCTGGCGGCACGTGGTGCCCGCGTCGAGATCTTCACGCGGGCCACGTCGTCGGACCAGGCCGAGACGGTCCTCCTGCCCGGCGCCGACGCCGACGGGCGGGTCCTCGACGGTGCCGACGCCCACGCCGTCCTGCTGGCCGACGAGGTCGAGCCCGGCGTGACGCCGCCGATCCTCGTCCACCACGTGCCGGCCGGCCCCTTCGAGCGGCTGGACAAGAACGACCTGCCCGGCGTGCTGTGCGGCATGGCCGCCGGCGTGCTGCGCTGGGAGGCCGCGCGCCGACCCGGCTGGTACGACGTCGTCCACTCCCACTACTGGCTCTCCGGGCAGGTGGGCGGGATCGCCGCGGACCGCTGGGAGGTGCCGCTMGTGCACACCGCCCACACGCTCGCCCGCGTGAAGAACGCGTCACTGGCCCCCGGTGACGTCCCGGAGCCCAGCCAGCGGGTGGTCGGCGAGGAGCAGGTGGTGGCCGAGGCCGACGCCCTCGTCGCCAGCACCCCGGTCGAGGCCGAGGAGCTGGTCGAGCTCTACGGCGCCGACCCCGACCGCGTGCACGTCGTCGAGCCCGGCGTGGACCTGGACCGCTTCGTGCCGGGCGACCGTGGCTCCGCCCGGCGTGAGCTCGGCCTGCCGGAGGACCGGCAGATCGTGCTGTTCGCCGGCCGGGTGCAGGCGCTCAAGGCCCCGGACGTGCTGGTCAGCGCCCTGGGCGTGCTGCGGGCCACCGGCCGACCCGTTCCACTGCTCGTCGTGCTCGGCGGTCCGTCGGGCCGGTCCGGCGCGGTGCGCGAGCTCCAGGCGCTGGCGTCGATGACCGGCGTGGCCGACGACGTCCTCGTGCACCCGCCGGCCGACCGGGACGCGCTGGCGCGCTGGTACCACGCAGCCGACGTGGTCGCGATGCCGTCGCGCAGCGAGTCGTTCGGGCTCGTCGCCGCCGAGGCGCAGGCCAGCGGCGTCCCCGTGATCGCCGCCTGCGTGGGCGGGCTGCGCACGATCGTCGACCACGACGTGTCCGGCCGGCTGGTCCGCGGTCACGACCCCGAGGTGTGGGCCGACGTCATCGCGGACGTGCTGTCCTCGTCCGACGACCGCGCCCGGTACGCGGTGGGCGCCCGGCAGGTGGCCGAGCGGTTCGGCTGGGGGACCACCGCCGACCAGATGCTCAAGGTGTACTCGGTCGCCGGCGAGGTGCGCGCGTCTCGCGCGTGACCGTGGGACGGACGTCCCTGCGCCGGACCCCTGGGCCTGCGGCAGGATGAACCCATGACCTACACCCTCGTGCTGCTCCGCCACGGCGAGAGCGAGTGGAATGCCAAGAACCTGTTCACCGGCTGGGTCGACGTGGCCCTCTCGGAGAAGGGCGTCGAGGAGGCCAAGCGCGGTGGGACGCTGCTCACGGACGCGGGCATGCTGCCCGACGTCGTGCACACGTCGCTGCTGCGCCGCGCCATCACGACGGCCAACCTCGCGCTGGACGCCGCCGACCGCCACTGGATCCCCGTCAAGCGCTCCTGGCGCCTGAACGAGCGGCACTACGGCGCGCTGCAGGGCAAGGACAAGAAGCAGACGCTCGAGGAGTACGGCGAGGAGCAGTTCATGCTCTGGCGCCGTTCGTACGACTTCCCGCCCCCGGACATCGAGCTGGGCTCGGAGTTCTCGCAGGACAGCGACCCGCGCTACGCCGGCGAGCCGATCCCGCGTGCCGAGGCGCTCGAGCAGGTGCTCGTGCGCGCGCTGCCCTACTGGGAGTCGGACATCGTCCCCGACCTGCAGGCGGGGAAGGTCGTGCTCGTCGCGGCCCACGGCAACTCGATCCGCGCCCTGGTCAAGCACCTCGACGACGTCGACAGCGGCACCATCGCCGGCATCAACATCCCGACCGGCATCCCGCTGCTCTACACGCTCGACGAGGAGACGCTGAAGCCCACCAACCCGGGCGGCACGTACCTCGACCCCGAGGCGGCCGCCGAGGCCATCAAGGCCGTGGCGAACCAGGGCCGCTGACCCACGCCCCACCCGACGTCGTGCGTTGCCGGGCGTTCACGTCGCCGTCGGATGCCCCCGGGTCGCTGCTCTGGTTGACTCCGAAACATGACACTTCCGTCTTTTGAGGACACCTCCGACTTCGACGACGTCGCGCGCGGCAAGATCGCCGACATCCCCTCAGAGCCCCTCGTCGGGGCGGCCGGGCAGCTCGTCTGGGACCCGCACCGCTACGACTTCCTGGAGGGCGACGCCCCGGACACGGTGCACCCGAGCCTGTGGCGGCAGGCGAAGCTCGCGGCGGCGGGCGGCCTGTTCGAGGTGGTCGACGGCATCTACCAGGTCCGGCAGTACGACCTGTCGAACATGTCCTTCATCGAGGGCGACACGGGCGTCGTCATCGTCGACACCCTCATGGGGACGGAGACCGCGGCGGCGGCACTCGCCCTGTACCGCACGCACCGCGGCGACCGTCCGGTGACGGGCATCGTCATCACCCACTCGCACGCCGACCACTACGGCGGCATGCTCGCGCTGACCGGGCCGGACATCCCGATCTACGCGCCCGAGGGGTTCCTCGCGCACACCGTCTCGGAGAACGTCTACGCGGGCCCGGCGATGTCGCGGCGCGCCGTCTACATGTACGCCATGGACCTGCCCGCGGGTCCGACGGGACAGGTGGGCTGCGGGCTCGGCATGGCCACGTCGAACGGCTCGCTCGGGCTCGCGGCGCCGACGGTCTCGGTGTCGGAGACCGGCACGGAGGCCACCGTCGACGGCGTCCGCATGGTCTTCCAGTTCACGCCGGGCACCGAGGCCCCCGCGGAGATGAACGTCTGGTTCCCGGACCACAAGGCGCTGTGCATGGCCGAGAACGCGACGCACACGCTGCACAACCTCCTGACGCTGCGCGGCGCGGAGGTGCGGGACCCGCGCGCCTGGTCCCGGTTCATGCACGAGGCCCTCGGGCTGTGGGGCGGCGACGCCGAGGTCGTGTTCGCGTCCCACCACTGGCCGGTCTGGGGCGCGGAGYGGATCGAGGACTTCCTCTCCACGCAGCGCGACATGTACCAGTACCTGCACGACCAGACSCTSCGSCTGATCAACCACGGCCTCACCGGCATCGAGATCGCCGAGAGCTTCGAGCTGTCGCCGGGTCTGGACCAGGCGTGGAACGTCCGCGGCTACTACGGGTCGGTCAGCCACAACGTCAAGGCGATCTACCAGCGCTACCTCGGTTGGTTCGACGGCAACCCCGCGCACCTGTGGGAGCTTCCGCCGGAGAAGGAGGGGGCACGGATCATCGCCCTGGCGGGCGGCGCCGACAAGGCCCTCGACACCGTCGAGTCGCTGCTGGCGACGGGGGAGACCGACGACCTGCGCTGGGCGACCACGCTGGCCAGCCACGTCGTGTTCGGCGGTGGCGACGACGACCGCGCGCGGGGGCTCCTGGCCCAGGCGCTCACCACCCTCGGGCACGGTTCCGAGAACGCCACCTGGCGCAACTTCTACCTGCGTGGTGCCGAGGAGCTGCTCGGCGGCATCGCAGCGCCCCCGCCCGACCTGTCGACCCCGTCGACCCTCGGCGGCCTGACGATCACCCAGCTGTTCGACTCGATCGGCGTCCGCATCGACGGCCCGCGCGCCGGCTCCGAGAAGCTGGCGATCGACTGGGTGTTCACCGACACCGACCTCACGTACCGGACCGAGCTCTCGAACGGCGCCCTCATCCACGCCGAGCGGGGACCGCGCGCCGCGGCCCCGGACCTCACGGTCGCCCTCACCGAGGGTCTGCTCATCCGCCTGCTGTTCCTGCAGGACAAGGAGGGCATCGAGTTCGACGGCGACCAGGGCGCCCTCGGCCGCCTGCTCACCTACGTCGACTCGACGTCGAACACCTTCCCGATCGTCACCCCGTAACCCCCGCCAACGTCCGCACTCGAGCGGCCCCCAACCCACCCGAGTGCGTACGTTGCGGATGCCCACTCCGCAACGTCCGAGCACCTACGGCCCAGAGCCCTTATGTCCTCGGACGTTGCCGATGGCGATCCCGCAGCGTCCGAGCATCTACGGGCCGGAGCCCCTATGTCCTCGGACGTTGCGCGGGCTCGGGGCCCGTCAGGGGCGGGCGGCGTCGAACGCGGCGACGGCCTTCTTCGTCGCGGAGCGGCGCCAGGCCTCCTCGACCAGCTCCGCGAGGGCCTCCCAGTCGGGGTCGTGGGCGGCGTCGAGGTGCGCGCCGATCCAGCCATACCGACCCATGTACGGGGCGATGAAGTACCGGACCGGGTCGCGCGCGACGACGGCCTGCTGCTCGTGCCGGTCCGCCTTGCACCACAGGGCCAGGCGCCCGTCGGCGTGGTGGTCGGGCAGGATCCAGGCGAACCGGCTCCCGCGCGTGAAGAACCCGGTGTTGCCGTACTCGTCGAGCTCGGCGGAGGTCTCCGGCAGCTGCGCGACGACGGCTCCGAGCCGCTCCCGTGCCACGGCGACGTCGTCGTCCCCCCACCCGAGCACCCGCTGAGCCATGCCGACCACGCTACCGAGCGCCCGACGACCCGCGACCTGCGTCGGACTCTCACGACCTCGGGCGGAGCGCGCACGCAGACAGCAAGTGCGGCGGCCTGCGATGAGGGCAGGCCGCCGCTCTCGGGGTGAACGGGGCGAACGAGTGCGGCGGGTCAGCCGGCGGTGCGGTCCAGCTCGGCGCGGCCGGCGCCGGTGACCAGGTAGGTCACGCGGCGCGCGACCGAGACGCCGTGGTCGCCGAACCGCTCGTAGTAGCGGCCCAGCAGGGTGACGTCGATGGTCTCCTGCGTGGTGCCGGCCCAGGCGCCGCCGAGGAGGGCCGCGAAGGTGTCCTCGTGCAGCTCGTCGAGGAGGTCGTCGTCCTGCTCGATGCTCTCGGCCAGCAGGACCTCGCGGCTGTTGAGCAGGGTCGTGGTGCGTCGGGCGACGCGGACGGCGGCGTCGTGCATCTCGGCGAACGTGCCGGACAGGGCGTGCGGCACGGCGTGCCGGGGGTAGCGACCGCGGGCGACCTGGGCGACGTGGCGCGCGAGGTCGCCCATGCGCTCGAGCGAGGCGCTCATGCGCAGCGCCGAGACGACGATCCGCAGGTCGGTGGCGACGGGCTGCTRCTGCGCGAGCAGCAGGACGCAGCGCTCGTCGAGATCGCGCTCGATGGCGTCGATGGCCAGGTCGTCGGCGATCACGGACTCCGCGAGAGCGAGGTCGGCCGTGAGCAGCGCGATGCCGGCGTTGGTGATGGCGTGCTCGACCCGGCCGCTCATGGACGCCAGGTCCTCGCCCAGCTGCTGCAGCTCGGCGTCGAAGATGTCCCGCATGTGCTCCCTCTCGTGCAGGCGGCGGATGCCGCGCGCAGGTCAGGCTGACATTTTCAGGTGAACGGTGGGGCCCCCGCAGGTGAACGGACGACGGCCGTTGCGTACCTCGACGATACGCGTGGCGATTCGTCCCCTCTGTCCCTCGCGGGCACGTAACCTGCCACCAGAGGGACCACCCGGTCCACGAGCAGGAGGTATGCAGGATGGCGCAGAGGGTGACGGCCTGGGTCGGCTGGGTGTGGTTCGCGGCGTTCGCGATCCTCGTGGCCGGATTCATCAACCTGGTCTCCGGACTGACCGCGGTGTTCTCGCCGAAGACGGTGCTGTCGTGGACGACGGACGGGCTCGCGCTCGTCGACGTCTCGACGTGGGGATGGGTGCACCTCGTCCTCGGCGCCGGGCTGGTCTTCGCGGGCTTTGCCCTGTTCGGCGGCGCCACGTGGGCCCGGCTGGTCGCGATCGTGCTGGTGGTGATCAACCTGATCGCCCAGTTCGTGTCGCTGCCGATCACGCCCTGGTGGTCGATCGTGGTGATCGCGTTGGACCTGGTGATCCTGTGGGCACTGACGGTGCACGGCGACGAGGTCGCACGTGCGAGCCGGTAAGGACATGACGACGACAGATCGAGAGGGACGACGATGACGACGTTCACGGCGTGGAAGTTCGACACGGCCGACGGTGCGGAGAAGGCGGTCACCGCGCTCAAGGGGGCGCAGAGCGACGGTCTGGTGAAGATCGTCGACCACGCGGTCATCAGCTGGCCCGAGGGCGGCGCCAGGCCGGAGATGAACCACTCGAACGAGGACAAGTGGCGCGGCACCGGCTGGGGCGCGTTCTGGGGGATCCTGTTCGGCGGGCTGTTCTTCGTGCCGCTGCTGGGTGTCGCTGTCGGTGCGGCGGCCGGGGCCATCGCCAAGGCCGTGTCGGCGGTGGGCATCAGCGAGGACCAGCTCGAGAACATCCGCGCGCAGATCACCCCGGGCACGTCGCTGCTGTGCGCCGTCACCGAGAACGCGAACATGGACCGGCTCGGCGAGCGGATGCACGGGCTGCACAGCACGCTCGTGGCCACGAACCTCACGGACGCCGAGAAGTCGCTGCTCATGGAGACGTTCGGCTGACGCCCGGACGATGAACGGTCGGTGAACGCCCGGCTGCGCACCGCGCCATCGGCGCGGCGCACCGTCGGGCGCGTCCTAGGGTGAGTCCCGTGAACGGTTCCAACGGGATGCTGCTGCTCCTCGCCGGCGGGCTCGGCCTGCTGGTCGGCGTGTGGGCGACGCTGGCGTTCCGGTTCAGCGAGCGCGAGCAGAAGACGCTGCCGCCGATGGCCGAGTCGCAGCTGGACGACGGCCTGGTGCGCACGCTCGCCGTGCTGCGCTCGGCCGCCGTCGTGCTGGACGACGCCGACCACGTGCTGCGGGCCTCGGCGCCGGCGCACGCTCTGGGGATCGTGCGGGACGGGCGGATCGCCCCGGCGGCGATCCGGGACCTGATCTCGCTGGTCCGCCGCGACGGCGTCATCCGGGACGAGGTCCTCGAGGTGCCTCGCGGCCCGGTGGGCCCGGGCGTGCTGCTGGTCCAGGTGCGCGTCGCGCAGGTGAGCGCCGAGCACCTCGTCGTGCTGGCCGAGGACCTGACGCAGGCCAGGCGGCTGGAGGCGATCCGGCGCGACTTCGTGGTGAACGTGTCGCACGAGCTCAAGACGCCCGTGGGCGCGCTGGCCCTGTTGGCGGAGACGGTCCAGGACGCGGCCGACGACCCGGAGGCGGTCCGCCGGTTCGCCGGCCGGATGCAGACGGAGGCGACGCGGCTCTCGGCGCTGGTGCACGAGATCATCGAGCTGTCGCGGCTGCAGGTCGCCGGCGCGCTGGGGCAGCTGGGCCTGGTCGACGTCGACCAGGTGCTGTCGGAGGCGGTCGACCGCGCCCGCACGACCGCGGAGGCCAAGAAGGTCCGCCTCGACATCGGCGGGGTGCGCGGTACGCGCGTGTTCGGGCAGCACGAGCTGCTGGTCACCGCGGTGCGCAACCTGCTCGACAACGCGGTGGCGTACTCGGGGGAGGCCTCGCACGTCGGTGTCGGGGTGCGCACCGAGGGCGACCTCGTCGAGATCGCGGTGGTCGACGAGGGCATCGGCATCTCGGTCGCCGAGCAGGAGCGCGTGTTCGAGCGGTTCTACCGGGTGGATCCGGCCCGTTCGCGAGACACGGGCGGCACCGGTCTGGGACTGTCCATCGTCAAGCACGTCGCGGCGGACCACGGCGGGGACGTGACGGTCTGGTCGCAGCCCGGCCGAGGGTCCACGTTCACGCTGCGCCTGCCGCGTGCCGAGGAGCACCCGACCGCGAGCATCAGCACCCTGTCGGCCCCCGAGGCAGGCAGCGGCCCGGGCACGGAGGGCAAGCCCGACGACACGATCGACATCGACCACGACATCGAAGGAGCGCACGTGCGCCGGAGCGCGTCATGACCCGGATCCTGCTCGTCGAGGACGAGGAGTCCTACCGGGACCCGCTGACGTACCAGCTGGAGCGCGAGGGTTTCGACGTCGTCACCGCCGCCACCGGACCCGAGGCGCTCGAGCGGTTCGAGGAGCATGGTGCGGACCTCGTCCTGCTCGACCTCATGCTCCCGGGCCTGCCCGGCACCGAGGTGTGCCGCCGCCTGCGGCTGGTCAGCGATGTGCCGGTCATCATGCTCACGGCCAAGGACGACGAGATCGACAAGGTGGTCGGCCTCGAGCTGGGCGCCGACGACTACGTCACCAAGCCGTACTCGTCGCGCGAGCTGCTGGCGCGCGTCCGGGCGGTGCTGCGCCGGCGCGAGTCGGTGGTGGTGGCCGCGGGGGCGTCCGCCTCGTTCGCCGACGACGAGGACGACGAGCTGCTGGCCGCGGGCCCGGTCCGGATGGACGTCGAGCGGCACACGGTCCGGGTGCGCGGCGAGATCGTCGCGTTCCCGCTCAAGGAGTTCGAGCTGCTCGAGCTGCTGCTGCGCAACGCCGGCCGCGTGCTGACGCGAGGGCAGCTGATCGACCGCATCTGGGGCTCCGACTACGTCGGCGACACCAAGACCCTCGACGTCCACGTCAAGCGGGTCCGCGCGAAGATCGAGCTCGACCCCGGCAACCCGACGCTCCTGCTCACGGTGCGCGGCCTGGGCTACAAGCTGACCGACGACGTCGCGTAGCGACCTCCCACGTGCGCCCCGTCCACCTCGAGGTGGGCGGGGCGTCGTGCTGCCGGGGGTCGGACGCCCGTCCGACTCGTCGGCCATCGTTCACCTGGGGTTCACCCGATCCGGTCCAGCCGGTCACGTCCGCTTCCTACGGTCAGCATCGCCGCGCACACATCGGTGCGCACACGATCGACAGGACGGACCACAGTGAAGCTTCCCCTCCTCGGCCGCATCGGGGCGGTTGCCCTCGTCGGCACCCTCGCCCTCACGCTGTCGGCCTGCGGATCGGACAACGCGAYCGGCACCCCCTCGTCCGACACAGGCTCCGACGCCCCGGCCTCGACCCTGTCCGGCACCCTCAACGGTGGCGGCTCCAGCGCGCAGGAGAAGGCGCAGCAGGCGTGGGTCGCCGGGTTCCAGACCGCGAACCCGGACACCACGGTCAACTACACGACCACGGACTCGGGCGCGGGCCGCAAGGGCTTCCTCGACGCCTCGCTCGACTACGCCGGCTCGGACGGCGCGCTGAACGCCGACGAGCTCACCGCGTCGACGGACCGCTGCTTCGGCGGCTCCGGCATCGACCTGCCCGTCTACATCAGCCCGATCGCCGTGGCCTTCAACATCGACGGCGTCACCGAGCTGAACCTGAGCGCGGACGTCGTCGCGAAGATCTTCTCCGGCGCGATCACCACCTGGGACGACGCGGCCATCACGACGCTGAACCCGGACGCGACGCTCTCGGGCCCGATCACGGTCGTGCACCGCTCCGACGACTCGGGCACGTCGAAGAACTTCCAGGACTACCTGTCCAAGACCGCGCCCGACGTGTGGACCTACGAGGTCTCGAACACGTGGCCGGTGACGGTCGGCCAGGGTGCGAACGGCACCTCGGGCGTCGTCCAGACGATCCAGGCCGCGCCCGGCACCATCGGCTACGCGGACGCGTCGGCCGTCGGTGACCTCGGCAAGGTCTCGCTGGGTGTCGGCTCCGAGTTCGTCGCCCCGACCGCGGACGCCGCCGCCAAGACGGTGGACGCCTCGCCGCGTGACGACACGCGTGCCGACGGTGACATCGTCATCAACGTCGACCGGACCACGACCGAGTCGGGCGCGTACCCGAACATCCTCGTGTCGTACCTGCTCGTCTGCAACACCTACGACAGCCAGGACACGGTCGACCTGATCAAGGGCTACGCCAACTACGTGGCCAGCGCCGACGGCCAGTCGAAGGCGGCCACCGCGGCCGGCTCGGCGCCGATCTCGGACACGCTGCGCACGGACGTCCTCGCCTCGATCGACGCGATCACCACCAAGTAGTCGGCTCCACCGTCGTCGTCCGGCGGCTCATCCTGGCGGTGCTCGCCTCGGTCGCGATCTTCCTGATCATCGAGGCCATGCCGGCACTGACCAACCCCGACCTCGCGTCGGTGGTGCCGTGGATCCCGGCCGACGGCAACCTCTGGTCGGTCGTCGGGCCGCTGATCTTCGGCACCGTCCTGGCGGCCATCGTCTCGCTCGGCCTCGCGGTGCCGGTCGCCGTCGGGATCGCGCTGTTCATCTCGCACTACGCACCGCGCCGCATGGCCTCGGTGCTCGGCTACGTCGTGGACCTGCTCGCCGCCATCCCGTCGGTCGTCTTCGGCCTGTGGGGCGTGCTGGTGCTGGCGCCCAAGGTGCAGCCGGTCTGGCAGTTCCTCGTCGACTACCTCGGCTGGATCCCGCTGTTCGCCGGTGACGCCCACGGCAACGCGTCCAACCCGCCGCGCGTGCTGATGACGACGGCCCTGGTCCTCGCGGTGATGATCCTGCCGATCATCACCGCCGTCAGCCGTGAGGTGTTCCTGCAGACGCCGCGCCTGCACGAGGAGGCCGCGCTGGCCCTCGGCGCCACGCGGTGGGAGCTGATCCGGATGGCCGTGCTGCCGTTCGGGCGCTCCGGCGTCACGTCCGCCGCGATGCTCGGTCTCGGTCGCGCGCTCGGCGAGACGATGGCCGTCCTGATGATCCTGTCGCCGGGACTGCTCTACTCGTTCAAGCTGCTCGTCGCGAGCCAGCAGCAGACGATCGCCGCCAACATCGCSGCGAGATTCAACGACGCGAACGACATCGGCCGGTCGGCGCTCATCGCGACGGGCCTGGCGCTGTTCGTCATCACGCTGCTCGTCAATCTGGCCGCCCGCGCGATCATCGCGCGCCGCAAGGACTTCTCGGGAGCGAACTGACGTGGCCATCACCGACACCGTCACCCCCGAGTCCGCGGAGCTGCGCCGCGCGCTGTCGCAGGTGAACCCTGGCCGCAAGCGCAAGGACACCGTCATGCAGTGGCTCATCTACGGGGCGTTCGGCCTCGCGATGATCCCGCTGATCTCGCTCATCTGGAGCGTGCTCACCAACGGCCTCGGCCGGTTCGACCTCTACTTCCTCACGCACTCGATGCGCAACGTGTACGGCGGCATGGACGCGGGCGGCATCTACCACGCCCTCCTCGGCACGCTGCTCATCACGGCGCTGACGGCGGTCATCTCGGTGCCGATCGGCATCCTCACGGCGATCTACCTGGTCGAGTACGGGTCGGGCCACCTGGCGCGGGCGGTGACGTTCTTCGTCGACGTGATGACCGGCATCCCGTCGATCGTGGCCGGCCTCTTCGCGTTCTCGCTGTTCTACCTGGTGGTCGGGCCGCAGTCGCGGAGCGGGGCCGTCGGCGCCGTCGCGCTGTCGGTGCTCATGATCCCGGTGGTGATCCGGTCCACGGAGGAGATGCTGCGGCTCGTGCCCAACGAGCTGCGCGAGGCGTCGTTCGCGCTCGGCGTGCCCAAGTGGCTGACGATCATCCGGGTGGTGCTACGCACGGCCGTCGCCGGCATCACGACGGGCGTGATGATCGCGATCGCCCGCGTCATCGGCGAGACCGCGCCGCTGCTCATCACCGTGGGTGCGACCGACTCGATCAACCGGGACGTCTTCCACGGCAACATGATGACGCTGCCCGTCTACGTCTACCGGCAGTACGCGGCGGGTCTTGTGCCCTGCGCGCCGGGGGACGACGCTTGCATCCCGACGATCAATTACGACCGGGCCTGGAGCGCGGCGCTCGTGCTCATCCTGGTCGTCATGCTGCTCAACCTCGTGGCGCGCGGCGTGAGCCGCTGGTTCGCGCCCAAGACCCGGGCCTGAGCCCCACAAGGAGAACGACGATGGCACAGCGAATTGACGTCAAGGACCTCAACATCTTCTACGGCGACTTCAAGGCGGTCGCCGACGTCGGGATGTCGGTCGAGCCGCGGTCCGTGACCGCGTTCATCGGCCCGTCCGGCTGCGGGAAGTCGACCTTCCTGCGCACGCTCAACCGGATGCACGAGGTGATCCCCGGGGCCCACGTGCAGGGCTCGGTCGCGATGGACGGCGTGGACCTCTACGGCTCGGACGTCGACCCGGTGGCCGTCCGCCGCCAGGTCGGCATGGTGTTCCAGCGCCCCAACCCGTTCCCGACCATGTCGATCGCGGACAACGTGCTGGCCGGCATCCGGCTGAACAACAAGCGGATCTCCAAGGGCGACGCCGCCGAGGTGGTCGAGCGGGCGCTGACCAGCGCCAACCTGTGGAACGAGGTCAAGGACCGCCTGAACCGCCCGGGCTCCGGCCTGTCCGGCGGCCAGCAGCAGCGCCTCTGCATCGCCCGCGCCATCGCGGTCAAGCCCCAGGTGCTGCTCATGGACGAGCCCTGCTCGGCCCTGGACCCGATCTCGACCCTCGCCATCGAGGACCTGATCTCCGAGCTGAAGCACGACTACACGATCGTGATCGTCACGCACAACATGCAGCAGGCCGCGCGGGTGTCCGACCGGACGGCGTTCTTCAACCTCAAGGCCACCGGTCAGCCGGGCCGCCTGGTCGAGATCGACGACACGTCGACCATGTTCTCCTCGCCGCGGGAGCAGGCCACGGAGGACTACATCTCGGGCCGCTTCGGCTGAGCCGGAGGCACGCAGCACGAAGGGGGCCGTCCTCGCCGGGACGGCCCCCTTCTCGCGTACCGATCAGCTGGAGGGCGACGGCGTCGGGACCATCGTCGCGTACTCGGGCAGCGAACCGTCGAGCACCGGAAGGTCGACCGTGATGGAGCCGTCCTCGGGGGTCGAGAAGGTCACCTTGAGCACGGCGCCCGGCGGGACGTCCATGGAAGCGAACAGGACGGTCGCGGTGCCGTCCTCCGGCACGTCGCCGCCGCCCAGCAGCACGGTCTCCTTCGGGCCGAGCTCGACGTCGGTCGAGTCGGTGCCGTCGCTGACGGTCACGGTCCGGTCCTTGTCGCCATCGTTGATGAGGCCGCCGAGCACCGTGCCGGGCTCGCCCTTCGCGGCGGAGACCACCAGGAGGTTGCTGCCGCGCACGTCGCCCAGCGTGAACCGGATGCCGTCGGCTGCGCTGTACGGGTCCTCGGTGGTGATCCCGTTCGTGGCGGAGCAGCCGGCCAGCGCGAGGCCGGCGACGGTGGCGCCGACGACGAGGGCGGCAGCCCGGAGAGTGCGGGGGCGGGGCGAGGTCACAGTGACTCCTCGGGGCGTCAGGCGGCTGCAGCGGGCTGTCGACGGGTCTCCCGTCGGGCCAAGCGTAGCCCGGACGGGAGGGTCCGACCTCCGTGGTGCCCGTGCGGCGAGGTAGCCCGTTGACCTGCGCGGATGGCCGTATTCGCGCGGCAAAGGGGGAAAATGGGCGTGATAAGATACCCCTCTGCGAAAGGGGACACCTGCAGATGACTTTCACTGTTGGGGAGACCGTTGTCTACCCGCACCACGGTGCGGCATTGATCGAAGAGATCAAGACCAGGACCATCCGCGGAGAGGACAAGCTCTACCTCAAGCTCAAGGTCGCTCAGGGAGATCTCACCATCGAGGTCCCGGCTGAGAACGTCGATCTGGTGGGCGTGCGTGACGTCGTGGGGCAGGAGGGTCTCGACCGCGTGTTCGAGGTCCTGCGGGCGCCCTACACCGAAGAGCCGACCAACTGGTCGCGCCGCTACAAGGCGAACCTCGAGAAGCTCGCGTCGGGCGACGTCATCAAGGTGGCCGAGGTCGTCCGCGACCTCTCCCGCCGGGACGCCGACCGCGGCCTGTCTGCGGGCGAGAAGCGCATGCTCGCCAAGGCCCGCCAGATCCTCGTCTCGGAGCTCGCACTTGCCGAGCACACCGAGGAGGACAAGGCCGAGGCGATCCTCGACGAGGTCCTCGCGTCCTGACGCCACCGCACAGGTGAGCGTCGCTGCAGTCCTGACTGCCGCCGGGAGCGGCAGCAGGCTCGGTCATTCCCTCCCGAAGGCACTGGTGCCTCTGGAAGGTCAGTCGCTCGTCGCGCACGCCGCCCGCAACCTGCTGGCGGCGCGCGCGGCGGGCGACGAACGTGTCCGGGTGCTCGTCGTGACCGCGCCCGCCTTCCACCTCGACGCGATCGAGCGGGAGCTGGCGGGGCTCGCCGACGAGGTGACGCTGCTGGTCGTCGCCGGCGGAGCGACCCGGCAGGCCTCCGTCGCGGCCGGGCTCGACGCCCTCGAGGGCGACCCGCGGGCCGCCGACGTCGACGTGGTGCTCGTGCACGACGCGGCCCGGCCGCTGGCTCCGCCGTCACTGGTCGCCCGCGTGGTCGACGCAGTGCGCGACGGCCACCCCGCCGTGGTCCCGGGACTGCCGGTCACCGACACCATCAAGCGCGTCGCACCGCACCGGGGCGTGGCGGTCGAGCCCGTGCTCGAGACCGTCCCGCGCGCCGAGCTGCGCGCCATCCAGACGCCTCAGGGCTTCGCGCGCGACCTGCTGCTGCGCGCGCACGCCCAGGGGGCCGCGCACGCGCACGACGAGGCCCTCGCGGCCTCCGACGACGCCGGCCTGGTCGAGCTTCTGGGCGAGCCCGTGTGGGTCGTCGCCGGCGACGAGCGGGCCGCCAAGATCACCACCGCGCGGGATCTCGCGATCGCCGCCCTGCCCACGGAGGTCGACGCGTGACCGGACTGCCCCGCACGGGGATCGGCGTCGACGTGCACGCGTACGACCCCGAGCCCGCGCCCGACGCCGTGCTGCACCTGGCCGGGCTCGCGTGGCCCGGCGAGCGGCCGCTCGAGGGCCACTCGGACGCCGACGTCGCCGCGCACGCCGCGGCGGACGCGCTGCTGTCGGCGGCGGGCCTGGGCGACCTGGGGTCGAAC
>NZ_JBFULZ010000125.1:0-11847 GCF_054049635.1 Cellulomonas sp. P5_C6
GAAGCGCTCCAGCGGCTCGCCCACCTGGCCGAGGGGCGCACCGCTCCGCCGGTGCCCTGACAGGCCTTGGCCGGCGTGCGCGTACAGGACCGGCCTTCTGCCGTCCGCTCGCGCGGTGCCCGCCTCGGTGGGACGCTCGGTCCGGGGTTACAGAGACGTGGCCCCAAGCTCGAGGGTGCGCCGGGCGTGTTGCTTCACGCTCCAGGTCGAACCCGACGAGGAGGTGCTTCCATGGCACTCTGGCTGATCTTGATCATCGTTGCTGTCGTGATGATCGTTCTCGGCGTTGCTGTCACAGCGGCGAAGGTCTTGTTGTGGATCGGCATCGCGCTGCTCGTCGTCAGCCTCATCGGCTGGCTCGTGGGCCGCGGCCGGTCCCGCGCCTGACGGCGACGCCGGCACGATGGGTGCCCGCGGTGCCTGCCAGATCACGGGGATCGGTCTGACCGTGAGTGTCCTGCGTCCGTCGGCGGGACAGTCACGACGATGGATCTGGTTCGTTCGTCAGGCGTTCTGCTCGTCGTCCGACCCGCGCGACCGGCGCAGGGCGCGGCCCAGCCGCACGTCCTCTTCCTGCTTGGCTTGCTTCTTCTCGCTCGCGCGGGTGTCCCGTGGCGGGAGCTGGATGGTCGTCTCGGCCTCGATGCCGCCCTGCAGCTCGCGGCCGCGCTCGACCTCGGCGTCGAGCTCCGCGCCGAACAGCAGGGCGAGGTTGGTGATCCACAGCCAGAGCAGGAACACGATGACCCCGGCCAGCGAGCCGTACGTCTTGTCGTAGTTGGAGAAGTGGCCGACGTAGAACCCGAACGCGACCGACGCGAGCACCCACACGACGAGGGCGACGATCGCGCCGAGGCTGATCCAGCGGAACCGCGGCTGCTGGACGTTGGGCGTCGCGTAGTACAGGACGGCGATCGCGACGACGACGAGGGCGACGATCACCGGCCACTTGACGATGTTCCAGACGGTGACGGTGACGTCGCTGAGCCCGATCGAGGCGCCGATCGACCTCGCGACGCCGCCGGACAGCACGACTGCGACGACGATGGCGACCGCGATGACGACGAGGATCACGGTGACCAGCAGCAGCGCCGGACGCAGCTTCCACATCGGGCGGCCCTCGTCGACCTCGTAGATGCGGTTCATGCCGCGGCTGAACGCGGCCACGTAGCCGGAGGCCGACCACAGGGCGAGGGCCAGACCGAGCACCAGCGCGAGGCCGGCGGAGTGTGCCTGGGTCAGCTGGATGAGGATCGGCTTGAGCGTGTCGTCGACGGACGACACGCCGACGTCGCCGGCGATCTTGAGCACGTCGGTCACCATCTTCTGCGGATCTCCGACGAGGCCCAGGAGGGAGACGACCGCCAGGAGCGCGGGAGCGATCGCCAGCACCGCGTAGTACGTGAGCGCCGCGGCCAGGTCCGTGCACTGGTCGTTGAGGAACTCGCGCAGCGTCTTGCGCACGACGTACAGCCAGGACGGTCGGGTGATGTCGTCGGGGGAGTCCGGCTTGCGCGGGTCCTCAGGAGCCGGGGCGGCGGCCTTCTCGGTGCTGCGCGTACTGCGGGTGTCGTGCGTCATCGACGTGTCCTCCGCTCGTGGTCGGTGCACTGCGACCACGCGGCGGGGGCACCGCGCCGTGCCCCGCCGCGCGGGTCCCTAGTAGCCGCCGTCGGCGGCGTGCGCTTCTTTGACCGTCTCGGTCGCGTCACCGGCCTGCGCGCGCAGGTCCTCGGCGGTCGAGCGGCCCTCGTCGCGGAGGGTGGCGCCGGCCTCGGTGGCGCGGTCCTTGACCGCCGTGGCGGCGTCCTGAGCGGGCTGACGCAGGTTCTCGGCCAGTTCTTGGGCGGCGTCCTTGGCCTCCTGGACCAGGGGAGCGGCGTGCTCCTCGGCCGACTGGGCGAGCTGCTGCTCCTGCCGGGTGCTGGGGAGCAGGGAGGAGACCAGCCATCCGGCGCCAAACGCGACCAAACCTGCCGCCAACGGGTTCCCGCGGGTCTTGTCGGTGGCAGCGTGGGGGAGCTCTGAGGCCTTGTCACCCACGCTGGCGGCGGCCGAACCGGCGGTGTTCGCACCGTTCGAGACGCCACCCATGACGCGGTCCTTGACGTCGGAGACCTTGGTGCGGACCTTCTCGGCCTGGCGCTGGGCGGCCTGGGTGGGGCTGACCTTGTCGCTGAGTGCGTCGACGTCCGAGCTGAGCTCGGCGCGGGTGCGCTCGATGTCGGCGCGGATCTGGTCGGGATCGGTGCTCATGAGTTCTTCTCCTCGTGCCCTTGCAGTGCGTTGGGGATCTTCTTGACGGTGTCGGCGGTCTGCGGCAGGCCGGCCACCCGCTTGGACTCGGCGCGGCCCCGTGCGGCCAGCACGGCGCCGATCACCGCCCACAGGACGGCCACGACGACCGCCGACCAGGCGAAGGAGTCCATCGCGTCGCCCAGGGCCCACCACAGCGCGACCGAGAGGAACAGCAGGACGAAGTGCCCCGCGACCGCCGCGCCGGCGTACAGGGACCCGCCCTTGGCGGCCTGCTTGGCGGACTGTCGGACCTCGGCCTTGGCCAGCTCGACCTCCTGGCGCAGCAGGGTCGAGATGTCGCGGGTGACGTCGCCGAGCAGGTCACCGACCGACTGGCGCGGCGGGGCGTCCCACGGGTCGCTCATCGCTGCTCCCACGCGCTCGAGCCGGGCACCGGGGTCGCGAGCTGGTCGGTGAACCGGGGGCGGTCCTCGACGACGTCCTCGTACACCGGCAGCGGCTCCGTCGTGTGCGTCCGGACCGACGGCGCGGACCCGGTTGCGGGCGTCGGGGCGTCCTTCAGCCCGCGCGTCAGGCGGCCCAGCGCGACACCGGCTCCGGCGGCGACGAGAAGGAAGGTGCCCGGGCGCCGCCGCGCGAAGCGACGCACCTCGTCGAGCACCTCGTCCGGACCGTGGTCCTGGAGCCAGCGACCGAGGGCGTCCGCCCGGTCACCGACCTCCCGGACGACGTCCGTCGCAAGGTTGCGCTCCGAGGGCGCGGCCGCCATCTGGTTCAGCTGCGTGCCGACCGAGGTCAGGCCGCCGGCGAGCCGGCCCTGCTGGGTACCCACCTGTCCTGAGACCTCCGCGCGGGCCTGCGACCACAGGTCGCTGAGCTGGCGCCGCGCCTCGTCGGTGACGGCGGCGGCCTCGCCCTTCGCCTCGTCGAGCAGGTGCTCACCGGCTCCCGCGGCCTGGTCCTTGAGGCTGGCGGCCTGCTCCTTGGCGGTGTCGGCGGTGCTGCCCGATCCGACCGCGCCGGTGGTTCCGCTGGTTCCCGTGGCCCTGGTGCCGGTGGTCCGCTGGCCGGCGTCCGTCGTGCTGCTGAAAGAGGCGGCGCCGAGCTGGTCGCCGTCGGTGGTGCCGTAGGTGCCGGCACCGCTCTGGTCGCCGGGATAGGTGCTGGTGTAGTCGTCGCTCATGATGTCGGCCTCATCTCGTGTGTCGTGCGAGGGGTGCACAAGATCTCCGCAGCGCGGCGAGGACGCTGCGGGCGGGGATCGGCAAGGGGCGCGAGCCTTCTGTCGCGCGACCGTCTGCACGGGCCCGGGTGCGCAGCTGTGCGTCACCCGACCCGTGCCCGGCGACGTCTCTGTGCCGGGCGACGGTGCGCCGGTCGAACGTTCCGACCGGCACTTCGGACGTTAAGCCGGAAGTCTGACGGACGCCACTCGGACGGCGGCGGTCGACCCGCTGGACGGCCCGGTGATCAGCCTTCGATCCCGGTGGCATCGTGCGGGCTGCCGACGGGTTTGGACTCCGGTGAACCGCGTTCGCGCAGGTAGATGGACAGCACGACCATGCTGGCGACGGCGAGGAACTCGGACTGCCAGTTCTGCAACGTCCTGCTCCAGAAGTCGGGCAGCAGCAGGTATTGCGTCCACGTGACCGGGTCCGCCAGATCGCGCATCTGCTCCTCGGAGTACGCGACCGATCCGGTGACGGACTGCGTCAGCCACGACAACAGGAAGATCGTCCCCATCACCAGGCTGAGCGACCGCGAGTACACCGACAGCCGCCAGCCCCGCACGCGTGCCCAGGGCGGGGAGTCGTCCGTGGAGTGCTCGGCGACCTTCTGGTCCTCGTCGCTCTCCAGGCCGACCTCGTCGAGCTTCTTCGACTCGGGCGAACCGCGCTGCAGCAGGAAGACCGTGGCGACGATGTAGAGCAGGAACTGCAGGAACTCCGACTGCCAGTTCTCGGTGACGTCCACGGCGAACTGCGAGGTGGTCACGTACTCGCCGAGTGTCAGGGGGTCGAGTCCGGCACTGACCTGCTCCTCGTTCATGAGGGCGACGCCGGAGATCGCCTGGCCGGCGAGCGCCGCCAGGAAGATGGTCCCGAAGAACAGCGTGAGGCCGTTCTGGCGCAGCCGCCTCATCGGTGCAGGATCCCGAGGGCGAGACAGTAGGCCAGCCCGAGCAGCACCCCGCAGAGGCAGGTCCAGAACAGAAGGCGCATCATCACGCACCCTCCAGCACGCAGTCGTAGGGGCGGTGCGGCCGGGCGTCGCACCCGGCGGCCGTGACGAGCCAGTGGTCGCCTGAGATCGTCAGGAAGAGCACGTCCGTCGTCACCGTCACCTGCGCCTGCCGCCCGGCGACCCGAGCGTTGGGGTGGCCCGGGTCCTGAGCCCGCGTGGTGAGCGTCTCGCCCACCTCGCCGTCGAGGACGGCCTGGGCGCAGGGCTCGGCGGCGTCGTCCTCGAGCGTCCCGACCGTGGCCGGCGCGAGGACCGCGCACACAGCCGCGCCGTCGGCGGCCGAGACCGCGCGGTAGAACGCCTCGACCGTGGCGTCGGCCGCCGCCGCTCCGGGCCGCGCCGCGCCGCAGCCGGCCACGGTCATGGCGAACACCGTGAACCAGACTGCCGGACGCCATCCGCTGCGCTGGAGCACGGCCCGAGCGTAGGTGCGCGGGCGCGACCTCGCACGATGCACGGGGTGCGCAGCGCCGCGCGCAGGCGCGCGGGCTCGACAGGACGGCCAAGGAGCCGATGTCACTGCACGCCGCCATCACCGTCCGTCGAGAAGAACGACTGGAACAGGTGGTTCTCACGCACTGACGACACCGCCTCCCGGTGGCATGGTGGGACCGGGGGCGGAAACGTGGCCGGGCTTCCGACGCCCGACGCGGGGCGAGGGAGCATCATGCGCGACGAGGCCATGTCCGAGCCGGTCGAGATCCAGGACGCCGTGGAGCGCGCGCTCGACGACTTCATCCTCCACGCGGCTTACCACCTGGGTCCCGACATCGAGTGCAGCATCTCGATCCGTGACGGCGGCGTGACCCGGCGGGTCGCCAGCAGCGGTCCGCGGGCCTCTCGGTGCGACGAGGTGGAGTACGCGCAGAACAGCGGTCCGTGCGTCGCGGCCATGGACACGCTGAGAGTCGAGCTGGTGCCTGACATCGCCGCGGAGGAGCGGTGGCCGGAGTGGGGCCGGGCGAGCCTGGCCGAGGGCTTCCGGTCCGCCGCCGCCTTCGCGGTCCACATCGGTCCGCGCGCCGACGCGGCGCTGAACATCTACAGCGACCTCCTGGACCCCTGGGACCGCGACCGGATCGTCCGTGCCGACGTCTACGCCCAGCAGCTCGGTCTCGTCATGACGCTCGCCCTCGACCTCGAGCGGGCACAGAGCGACGACGGTATACTCCCCGCGTCGCTCGGCGCTCAGGTCGAGGTCGACCGCGCCGTGGGTGCGGTGATGGCGTTGCACGACTGCACCGCGGCAGAGGCGCTGGCGATGCTGCAGACGGAGAGCATGCAGGAGCACCTGGCACTCGGCGCCGTCGCCAGGCGCATCCTGCGTGAGCTGCATCTCCCGCCCGAGTGATGTCAGCCCGCCACGCGGGCGGGCCTCCGTGCGTGCGCGAGGGGGAGCGGCCGGCCGGCCACGATCGTCAGCAGGACATCCTGCTCGACGGCTCGCCGGAGCGCCGTGGTGACCACCCCGGCCAGGGCCGGGCTGACGCGGTGCGTGCGCTGTAGGTCGATCACCGCCTGCCCGCACTCGCGGCCCCGGAGCACCAGCAGCGAGATGGCCGACGACAGCTGGTCTGCGTTCGACAGGTCGACGCAGCCGTCGACTCGCAGGGTAGGCACGTCGGTGTGGCGGTCCATGTGCAGCCCGAGGGGCGCGACCGCCGCCGCCGACGGCCGTGCGCTGCGCATGCCGGCCAGCACGGCACCCACCGACTCGTCGACGCGTTCCCGCGCGCGCGGCTCCAGCCCGCCCGCGACCGCCGACACCACATCGGCCGCCAGCTGAAGCAGGCGCACGTTGTGCTGCTGCGAGCTCGCTCTCAGCATGGCGAATGCGCTGTCGCTGTCGATCCCGTACGTGAGCATGAGAACGCCCTTGGCCTGGTCGATCGCGGCGTGCGAGGCCAGAGCGACGTCGAGCTGCTCGTTCACGCGGCAGGCCACCGCAGCCTCGCGTGCGCCCCCGGCGTCCAGGAGGAAGCCGGAACTCCCGACCGAGCCGCCGGGACCGTCGGTCGCGACGGCGAGCATCACCTCGCGCTCGACGCCCGAGAGATCGACCAGCCGGTACTCGCAGCTGCGCGCCTCGCGGTCGCCATGCGCTGCGACGACCTCGGCGACCCTAGGCCGGTCGGCGGGGTGGACGTGCGACAGGAACAGGTCCCGCGTCGGCACCACGTCCCCCGGCTCCATGCCGTGGATGCGAAACATCTCGTCCGACCACCACCACCTGCCGGCGGTCGGCGTGAACCGGAATCGACCCGCCCGGGTCCTCGGTGCGGTCATCGTCCCTCCCCACCCGACGGCGACGAGAGGCCTTCCGGTCGCGAGCTCCCTGCTGAACCCGGGAGAAGATCCGCTGTGTCACCGTGTCGCTCTCGTCAAAGCGTAGGACGGTAGGTGGGTGACAGCACCCTGTCCAGACGATCCAAGATGTGCAGATCTGGCCGCGCCGCGACCGTGCGCTCCGCCGGTGCCGGGCGGACGTGGGGGAGGATGATGTGACCGGGACCGGGAGTGTGGGCGCGCGCGGGCGAAGGGGGTGGAGCTGGTGAGCAACCGCAGCACCGTGCTCGCGCGCCTCGCCGGCTCGCTCGCGGCGAGCTCGCCCGACCTCCCGCTCCCCGTGCGCCTGTGCCGTGCCTGCGTGGAGATCCTCGGCGCCGACGGGGGCGCCATCACGCTCTCGTCCACCCGGCCCGAGCGGCTCACCGTCAGCACGTCCAACGGCACGTCCGCACGCATCGAGGACCTGCAGGACGTCCTCGGGGAGGGGCCGGGGCAGGACGCCTTCCGGGACGGGCGGACCGTGGTCACCCACGTCGACGGCGACCGCGGCGGTCCCTTCCCGATGTTCACGGAGCTGGCCGGCGACATCGCGGGCCCGCTGACGGTCTGGGCCATCCCGATGCACCCCGGCGGGAGCACGATCGGCGTGGTGACCCTGTACCGGTCCGACGGCGGGCTCGAGCAGAGCCTGGACGACGCGCAGTTCCTCGTCGACGCCGTGGGGGCCGCCCTCCTCGACGAACGCTGGGGCGGCGTCGAGGGGCGGTTCGCCGCGTGGTCGGACCGCGCCCGGGTGCACCAGGCGACGGGCATGATCGTCGCGCAGCTCGCCATCACCCCCGAGGACGCCCTCGCGATCCTTCGTGCGCACGCCTACGCCGAGGAGACGACCCTCGACCTGATCGCCGGGGAGGTCGTCGAACGGCGGCTCGGCTTCACACACACGGACCAGGGCGACTCGCACAGCGAGGCCATGGACGACGGCTCGGGAAACGGTGACGCATGACTGCACGGACGTCGGCGCAGGCGCTCGCGGACGTGGCGAGCGCGCTCGTCGGGGAGCACGAGGTGACTGGCCTGCTCGCGCGCCTGGTGCAGGACTGCGCCGAGCTGGTGCCGGCGGACGCCGCAGCGTTGCTCGTGCGGACGGGGGAGGGGGACTTCGAGCTGCTCAGCGCGACCTCGCACCGCGCCGTCGAGCTCGAGCTCTACCAGGCGCAGCACGCGGCCGGCCCGTGCGTCGACGCGGCCCGCGAGGGGCAGGTCGTGGACGCCGTCGGTGCCGCACAGATCGTGGAGCGCTGGGGGCAGGTCGGCCGCAAGATCGTCGACGAGGGCTTCCTCGCGGTGCACGCGTTCCCGATGCACTGGCGCAACCATGCCATCGGTGGGCTGAACCTCTTCTCGGCCACCGAGCAGGAGCTCAGCCCGGCCGCCCGGCTGCTGGCCCAGAGCTTTGCCGACCTCGCGACCCTGGCCATCGTCCAGCCGCTCGGTCTCAAGGACGACGAGCTCGCGCAGCGCATCACCGAGGCGCTCGAGGGGCGGGTGGTCGTCGAGCAGGCGAAGGGTGTGCTCGCGTTCCAGCTGTCGCTCGACATGGCGGCGGCCTACGAGGAGCTGCTGCGACGCGCGTCGGCGAACGGATCACACCTGACGCAGACGGCCCGGGACGTGCTCCACGCCGCCCAGCAGCGCTGACGCTGCGGTGGTGCGCCGGGCGGCCCGGTGAGAGGCTCGACGGGCTGAAGAAGGTCGGCGGTCGACGGCTCGCACCCCCCGAGGAGCCCCGCATGTCCGAGTCCGACGAGCAGTTCCCGGCCCAGCAGCAGCAGCCTCCCGGCCTCACCGACCCGATGCTCCCGGCACCCGACCACGGGGAGTCGAGCTATCAGGGCTCGGGCCTCCTGGCCGGCCGCAAGGCGCTGATCACCGGTGGTGACTCCGGCATCGGCCGGGCGGTCGCCATCGCGTTCGCCCGCGAGGACGCCGACGTCGCCATCGTCTTCCTGCCCGAGGAGAAGCCCGACGCCGACGAGACAGCGGAGTGGGTCGAGCGCGCGGGGCGGCGGTGCGTGCTGATCGCGGCCGACCTGCGCAACGAGGACGAGGCGCGCGGCGCGGTCGACCGCGCGGCCTCCGAGCTGGGCGGCCTGGACATCGTGGTGAACAACGCCGGCTACCAGTGGGCGCGCCGCGAGTCGGTCGCGGACATCACGACGGAGGACCTCGACCGGACCTTCAAGACGAACCTCTACGCCCTGTTCTGGGTCACCCAGCAGGCGCTCGAGCACCTCGAGGCCGGCGCGTCGATCATCAACGTCTCGTCGATCCAGGCGTACCAGCCGTCGGAGTCGCTGCTCGACTACGCCGCCACCAAGGCCGCGATCAACAACTTCACCGTCAACCTGGCCGGCGAGGTCGGGGCGCGCGGCATCCGGGTCAACGCGGTGGCGCCGGGGCCTATCTGGACGCCCCTGCAGCCGGCCACCCAGCCGGAGGCGAAGATCGAGAAGTTCGGATCGGACACGCCGCTGGGCCGGGCCGGGCAGCCCGCCGAGGTCGCCCCCGCCTTCGTGTTCCTCGCGGCCAGCTCGACCGCGTCGTACGTGTCGGGGACCGTCATCGGGGTCACCGGCGGAAAACCCGTCTTCTGAGGGCGGCGTTGACATGTCGCGCGACCGGATCGCCGAGCCCTGGGGAGCCCGGACGCCGTACGGCGCGGGCGACCCGTGGCCCGTGCGGGTGGACACCTTCCTCGAGGAGGGGACCACGGGCGACCAGGTGGACGCCTGGGTGCAGAGCGCGTCCGTGCTGCACTCCAACGGCGACGGGCTGGACATCGCGGTGCGGGACGGGCGCATCGTCGGGGTGCGGGGCCGGGCCGAGGACCGCGTGAACCACGGGCGGCTCGGCCCGAAGGACCTGTTCGGGTGGCAGGCCAACCGCTCGCCCGACCGGCTCACCCGCCCGCTGGTCCGCGAGGGAGGCCGGTTGGTCGAGGCGTCGTGGGACGAGGCGATGGGGCGCGTGGTCGCCCGGACCCGGCACCTGCTCGACGAGCACGGGCCGAGCAGCATCGGCTTCTACACGTCGGGCCAGCTGTTCCTCGAGGAGTACTACACGCTCGCCGTGGTGGCGCGGGGCGGCATCGGCACCGCGCACCTGGACGGCAACACGCGGCTGTGCACCGCGACGGCCGCCGAGGCGCTCAAGGAGTCGTTCGGCTGCGACGGCCAGCCGGGGTCGTACACCGACGTCGACCACGCCGACGTCATCGCGCTCTACGGGCACAACGTGGCCGAGACGCAGACGGTGCTGTGGTCGAGGATCCTCGACCGGCTCGCCGGTCCGCGGCCGCCGGCGATCCTGTGCGTCGACCCTCGCCCGACGCCGGTCGCGCGCGCGGCCACGGTCCACCTGGCTCCTCGGCCGGGCACCAACCTGGCGCTGATGAACGGGCTGCTGCACGAGCTGCTGCTGAACGACTGGATCGATCCGGGATACTTCGCGGCGCACACGGTCGGGTTCGAGGACCTGCAGGCGATCGTGCAGGACTGCCCGGCGGAACGCGCGGCCGAGATCTGCGGGGTGGACGTCGACGACCTACGCGCGGGCGCCCGTCTGCTGGGCACCGCCGAGCGTCTGCTCTCCACGGTGCTGCAGGGCTTCTACCAGTCGAACCAGGCCACCGCGGCGGCCGTGCAGGTCAACAACGTGCACCTGCTGCGGGGGATGCTCGGCCGACCCGGGTGCGGCCTGCTGCAGATGAACGGGCAGCCCACCGCGCAGAACACCCGCGAGTGCGGCGCCGACGGGGACCTGTCGGGGTTCCGCAACTGGGCGAACTCCGAGCACGTCGCCCAGCTGGCGCACGTGTGGAACGTGGACACCACGGCGATCCCGCACCACTCACCGCCCACGCACGCGATGCAGATCTTCCGCTACGCCGAGCAAGGGTCGATCGGCATGCTGTGGGTCCAGGCGACCAACCCGGCGGTCTCGCTGCCCGAGCTGGCGCGGATCCGGTCGGTGCTCTCGGGGGACGGGCTGTTCCTCGTGGTGCAGGACATCTTCCTCACCGAGACCGCGCAGCTGGCGGACGTGGTGCTGCCGGCCGCCGCGTGGGCCGAGAAGACCGGGACGTTCACCAACGCCGACCGCACGGTCCACCTCTCGGAGCGCGCCGTCGACCCGCCGGGGGAGGCACGCTCCGACCTCGAGATCTTCGTCGACCTGGCCGACCGCCTCGAGCTCGTCGACCGCGACGGTGCACCGCTCGTCGCCTGGCGCACGCCCGAGGAGGCGTTCGAGGCCTGGAAGCGGTGCAGCGCCGGTCGGCTGTGCGACTACAGCGGTCTGTCGTACGACGCGCTCCGGGGCTCCGGCGGGGTGCAGTGGCCATGCACCCCGGAGAACCCCGGCGGTACCGAGCGCCTCTACGCCGACGGCGAGTTCTGGGCCGACCCGGACCGGTGCGAGACCTACGGTCGTGACCTGGTCACGGGCGCGCCGGTCGAGGCGAGCGAGTACCGCGCGAGCAACCCGCACGGGAAGGCGATGCTCAAGGGTGCCGAGTACCGCCCGCCGCACGAGCAACCCGGCGGCGACTACCCGTTCGCCCTGCTCACGGGCCGGACGCTGTACCACTTCCACACCCGGACCAAGACGGGCCGCACGCCCCAGCTGCAGGCGGCCGCACCGGACGTCTGGGTCGAGCTCGCGGCGCCCGACGCCGCTGCGCTGGCGTTGGCGGAGGGCGACCTGGCGGAGATCACGACGCCACGCGGGAGCGTCCAGGCGCGCGTCCGGGTCACCGGGATCCGCCCCGGCGTCGTGTTCCTGCCCTTCCACTACGGCTACTGGGACACGCCGTCGGGCTCCGGTCCGGACGATGCCGGGCGCGCCGCCAACGAGCTGACCCCCACCGAGTGGGACGCGGTGTCCAAGCAACCGCTGTTCAAGTCGGGCGCGGCGCGGGTACGCAAGGTCGCCGACGGCGGCGGACGGAGCGCCCCCGCACCGACCACGACGGCGTCCGCCCCGGTCGTGCCC
>NZ_JBFULZ010000126.1:0-11847 GCF_054049635.1 Cellulomonas sp. P5_C6
CGCATGTACTGCCCGCGCTCCTCCGACGGCACCCGGCTGTCGCGGTACGCCATGCACCAGCAGCCGCCGCCGCCTGGCTTCTTCACGCCGACGACCTCGAAGAAGTCGTCGTAGCGCCCGAACGCGGGCAGCACCTCCACGGCCATCGGGCCAGGCTACGGACCGCCGCCGACAGCTGCTCGGGCGTCGTTCGTGATGACAGCCGCTGACATGAGGCGTATCGTCGTGATGACAGTCCATGACATCACCAGGGAGCTCTTCATGCGCGTCTTCGTCACCGGTGCCTCCGGCTGGATCGGTTCCGCCGTCACCGCCGAGCTGCTCGACGCCGGTCACCAGGTTGTCGGCCTCGCCCGCTCGGACCGGTCCGCCGAGGCGGTCGCCGCCGCCGGTGCGTCGGTCCACCGCGGTTCCCTCGACGACCCCGAGGGTCTGCGTGCCCCCGCGTCCGCGGCCGACGCCGTCATCCACCTGGGCTTCAACCACGACTTCTCCGACATGGCCGGCGCGTGGCGCACCGAGCGCACGGTCGTCCAGACGTTGCTCGACGTCCTCGAGGGGTCCGACCGCCCGTTCCTGCTGGCGTCGGGCGTCGCCGGGCTCACCCCGGGCCGGGTCGCGACGGAGCGCGACGCCAGCACCCAGCGCGGGCCGGAGAGCATGCGCGGCGGGGCCGAGAACCTCGCGCTCGACTACGCGGACCGGGGCGTGCGCTCCGTCGGCCTGCGCTTCGCACCGACCGTGCACGGCCAGGGTGACCACGGGTTCGTCGCCGCCCTCGCCGGGATCGCGCGCGCCACGGGCGTGTCGGGCTACGTCGGGGACGGGTCGGCCCAGTGGCCCGCAGTCCACCGCCTCGACGCCGCGCACCTGGTGCGGCTCGCGCTCGAGGGTGCGCAGGGCGGGACCGTGGTGCACGCCGTCGGTGAGGAGGGCGTGGCGACCCGCGAGATCGCCGAGGCCATCGGCCACGGGCTCGGGCTGTCCGCGACCTCGATCGACCCGACGGCCGCGGCCGAGCACTTCGGCTGGATCGGCCGGTTCTTCGCCCTGGACACCCCGGCGTCGAGCGCCCTCACCCGGGAGTGGCTGGGCTGGGAGCCGACGCATCCCGGTCTGCTCGACGACCTCGAGGCGGGGTTCTACACCTCGGCGTGACAGGTCGGGACCTCTGGCCCTGGGGAGGTCGTCGTCGGTGGACGACCGTGGAGCCCGAAGTCCCAGCGACGGGGCGGGCCCCCGCTGCGGGCGCTGGCGCGGAGGCGCGTGATGTCTCGTCGGGTTCTGGTGGCGTTCTTCGTCGGCGTGCTCGCCGTCGTCCTGGCTCCGGCGGCGGTGGCCGTGGAGCCCGGGGCCGCCGTCTCCTTGCTGGTGACCACCTCGGCGACGGCGGTGGCCGGTACGCCGCTGACGGTCACGGTGACCGCGGTCGACGCCACCGGCGCGACGGCCACCGGGTACGGGGGGACGGTGGCGCTGACCACCGACGACCCCCGAGGGCCGGTCCTGCCCGCCGCGTACAGCTTCACCACTGCCGACGCGGGCGTCCACGCCTTCGTCGGGCTCGTCCTGCACACCGCCGGTACGCGGCTCGTGACGGCGACGGACCAGGCGGGYCTCGCGGGCTCGGCGTCGCTCCGGGTGGCAACCGGCCCGGCGACCGTGCTGCAGCTCGAGGCCCCCTCGCGGGTGTCGGCCGGCGTGCCGTTCACCGTCCGGGTCGCCGCCAAGGACGCGTGGACCAACCTGGTCACGTCGTACCGAGGCACCGTCGGGCTGACCAGCACCGACCCGAAGGCCGTCCTGCCGGCGCCGTGGACCTTCACGGCCTCGGACGCGGGCAGCCGCGACCTGCCCGTCACCCTGGTGACTGCTCCGAGCGCGCTGATCACCGCGACGGACCCGGCGCTCACGAGCAGGTCGATCGTCGGTGTCGCGGTTCAGCCGGGCCCGGTGGTGACGCTCGCGGTGCAGGCGCCGGCCGAGGTCACGACGGGCGTCCGCTTCCCGCTCACCGTCACGGCGAGGGACGTCTTCGGCAACGCGGTGCCGACGTACGCCGGCACGGTCGCACTGGGCAGCACCGACACCGGTGCGGGCGGCTGGTTCACGCCGAGCCAGTACCGGTTCGTCGCGGCCGACGCGGGGACCGTCACGTTCTCGGGCGTTCGAGGAGTGGTGCTCGCGAACCCGGGGACGCGCACGATCACCGTGCGTGACCTCGCGGCCTCGACGCTCGTCGGCACGGCCACGCTGACCGCCCGGCTGCCCGCCGGGCACGCCCTCTACACGTGGGGTGCGAACGACTTCGGTGAGCTGGGCATCGGATCGACCACCGCGAGCCACAGCCCGGTGCGAGTCGGCACCGAGGCCACCTGGGCGCGGGTCTCGGTCGGCGGCCACCACACCGTCGCCATCAAGTCCGACGGGACGCTGTGGGCCTGGGGACTCAACACCGACGGCGAGCTCGGCGACGGCACGCGGAACCCGCACCCGACGCCGGTCCGCATCGGGTCCACCAGCCAGTGGGCGTGGGTCTCCGCAGGCCCGTCGCACACGCTCGCCCTCAAGCGGGACGGGACGCTGTGGGGCTGGGGCCGCAACTGGACCGGGCAGCTGGGCAACGGCACCACCACGAGCCGGCTCAGCCCCGTGCGGATCGGCACCGGGACGCACTGGGTCATGGTCTCCGCCGGAGCCCAGTACACGCTCGGCCTGCAGAGCGACGGCACCATGTGGGCGTGGGGCGACAACACGCACGGCGTGCTCGGTGACGGGACCTTCACGCAGCACCTGTCACCGACGCGCGTCGGTACCGAGGCTCGGTGGGTGTCCGCGTCTGCCGGCGGCCTGCACAACGTGGCGATCCGCAGCGACTCGACCCTGTGGGCCTGGGGCTCCAACGCGTACGGCCAGCTCGGTGACGGCACGCTGAACGACCGGTCGCGTCCGCTCCAGATCGCGCCCACGCGGCTGTGGTTCGCTGCGTCGGCGGGTGGCGTGTCCTCGCTTGGACTCGGTGGCTACCACCCGGCGGCGCGCTCGGTCTTCGCGTGGGGTCGCAACGACGTCGGCCAGCTCGGCGACGGCACGACGACCAACCGCCTGACCCCGACCTACCTCCCGCGCAACGCGTGGTGGCAGGCCTCGGTGCTGGTGGCGGGCGACCAGGACGGCTTCGTCGTGACGACCGGCGGCGCGCTCGTCGGGTGGGGGAAGAACTACTTCGGCGAGGTCGGCGACGGCACCACGACGATGGCGCCGACGCCGGTCCGCATCGGCACCTCGAACCGCTGGGTGGACGTGACGACGGACTTCAGCCACTCGGCCGGCCTGCGCGACTGACCCGGCTCGGGCGTCGGGTCAGACCCGCTCGGCCGGCTGCTCGTCGATCCGGTGCCGCTCGTCGTGGATGGTGACGCCGGCGGCGACCAGCTTGAGCTCGTGGGCCCGGAAGTGGTGGCCGCAGAACAGCAGCTCCATCCCGCCGGCCGACGGCAGGGTCGCCCGGACGTACGCCTGGGCGCCGCAGCGGTCGCACCGGTCCTGCCGGGTGAGCTGGGCGGTGGTGGTGCGCTGGTCGACAGTCGCGGTGGTCATGGACGGACACCTCGTCTCGCTGGGGGAGCGGTGCTCGTCGGGAGGACGGGCAACGCCTGTGCTGCCCATCCGAACCGTCCACGACCGGTCACCATTCCGGATCGGTGTTCGCTCAGCGGGGAACGCACCGGGGTGGGTGGTCCGGGTCGGTGGGCCCCGTGGGGATCGAACCCACAACCCGCGGATTAAAAGTCCGCTGCTCTGCCAATTGAGCTAGAGGCCCGGGGGTTGCGGGGTTTAATCCGTGGAACCCTCGGGATAACTCCCGTGTGGTTCAGCCGACCTCACGTCCGCCGCCTCCGGCACGAAACCCTACGACACGTCGTGTGGGGGCCCGTGTTCGTGGCGTCGCCCCGTGCGCGGAGTCAGTCCAGGAGCGTAAACGTCGTGTAGCCCTGGTCGTAGCCGACGAGCTTGCCGGCCCGGGCCACGACGTGATCGATCCCGTTCGGGTAGGCCATGTGCCAGGCGGGTGCACCGTCGTCGAAGGGGTACGCGACGAGCTGTCCGTTGCCGGCCTGGTCGGCGCGTTCGTACCCGACGAACAGGTGGTGGGCGTCTGTCAGAAGGGTCGTCGCGACCTGCCCCTTGTCGGGCTTGATCCGCCACAGGGGCTCGCCGGTGGACCCGTCCAGTGCGAGGACACCGGTCGAGGTCAGGACGTACACCCGGCTGCGGATGACGAGGATGGACGGCCGAGTGGGGCCTTCCACGAGGTCGAACAGGCCCGGCGAGGTCCAGCGTGGGGCGCCGGTGTCGGCGTCCCACGCGTGCAGTGCCGTGTCCGCGGTCAGGAGAAGCCCCGGGACGCTGCCGTCGTCCACGCCGGGCTGCGCGAGCCCGCCGGTGAGGGTCCGGTCGGCGTCCGGGTTCGCGTCTGGTGCCAGGAGCGTCGCGGAGAGGGTTCCTCCCTCGTCCCAGGATTCCAGGACGAGCCGGCCGGTCGGGCCGGGCTGCCAGCCCCAGAGGGCGTTCGAGTCCGCGCCGATGTCGTCGCGGATGACGTGACCGTCCGGGGACAGCAGCTGGATCCGCCCGGCCGATGTCTGCAGGATGAGCATGTCCTTGAAGCGGGAGACGCTCACACCGCCGCGCGGTGGGTCGGCGGCCAGAGGGACCTCATGGGTCCAGGTCACGGCACCGGACAGCACGTCGCGGCTGGTGACGATGTCGGTGGTGCCCTGCGTGGTCCCGACGATGATCTGCCCGTCCAGCAGCGTGAACGTCGTTGTCGCGGGTGCGGGCCATCGCGCGAGCGGAGCGCCAGAGGCGGTGTCGAGAACCTCGACGAACGTCGCGGTCGCGGGCACGTCTGTGCTCCGGCCCTGGTCGTCGAGGACCGCCGTGCCGCCGTCGGTGATCAGGCAGACGACCCGCGGGGCGTCGGTTGCATCGGCGTCCGGTGTCACGTCGGGCGCGCACAGGCTCGGGCTGCTGACGGACAGCGCACCGGCCAGGGCGGGAACGGGTCCGAGCACCTGCGTGGTCCAGGTCGGGTGGTCGGCGGGACCCCAGTGGTAGGTCAGTGAGCCATCAGGGCCGCGGACCAGCCGGCCATCGCCCGGCGACCCGACCAGGACGCTGGTCTCCATCGCGGAGTAGCTCGTGCCGGCGTCGAGGTGCCCGTCGAGCTCGGGCACGACTCCTTGGACAGCGGCGAGCCGTGCGATGGCTGCGTTCTGGCGCCAGCTGATGGTGCCCTGGGTTGCCGCGAGCGCCGCGACGAGCAGCGCGGCGCCACCGGCGAGCGCCCACCGCAACGTCGTCGTCGACCTGGTGGCGCTCGGGCTCGCGTCAGCGGCGTTGTCCTGGGACGCGTGCGTCGACTCGGCGTCGGCCAGCTCGACGGCCTGCGTGTCGCGTCCCCTCATGGCGCGACGGTACCGACGACGGGCCGCGATAGTGCCGGAATGCCTGGCACGTGAGCCGTTCGCTTGTGCAGGCAGAAGGCGTTCCGACCTGGCCGTGAGTCATCTTGCGAGGTCAGTGCCAAGATTCGGGGCCGGCACGGTCATCGTCCGCCTGGGTAGACGGAGCGGCGAGACGTCACGATGACGAGCAGGGCAACGAGACCGAAGACGGTCATGGTCAGTGGAACGGCAACGCCACCCACCGTGCCGAGCAGGAGGGCGCCGAGGATGCCCGCGGCGAAGATGGCGAGGTTGAACGCGACCGGCAGGAACGAGTTCGCCACGTCGGCGCTGTGCCCGCTGACAGCGCTGAGCGGTCGCTGCAGCTGCGGCGAGGCGCCGCCGAAGGTCAGCCCCCACAGGACGACGGCGGCGTAGATCGCGACCGGCGATGCGTGGCCGACGACGAGGATCACGCCAGCCACCGCGAAGACCGCGATGGACGAGATGACCAGGGCCTGGGGGTGGCGGTCGACGAGCACGGCGGTCAGCACGAGCCCGCCGATGGAGGCGATGCCGAAGACGAGCAGGAGGAGCTCGATGGACACCCCCGCGCCGGCGTCGTGCAGGTAGGGCGCGATGTACGTGTACGCGGTGCTGTTGCCGAGCATCCAGGTGAAGATCACGGCGAGGATCGCGGCGACGCCCGGGATGCGGAAGACGCGGGCGAGCGGGAGCCGGTGGGCGGCGGCCTGGCCCGAGGCGTCCGGGACGAGCAGCACCGTCAGAGCCAGGACCACGACCGTCAGGATCGCCAGGCCACCGAACGACCAGCGCCAGTCGAACGTGGTGCCGAGCCAGGTGCCCAGCGGCGTCCCGAACGCGATGCCGACGGGTGCACCGGCGGCGACGAGCGACAGCGCGCGGCCGGTGAGCGCCGGCGGGCTGATCCGGACGGCGTAGCCGGCGAACAGACCCCAGAGCATCCCGGAGAAGCCACCCGCGACGAACCGCGCCACGAGCGCGAGCGGGACGTCCGAGGCGATCGCCGTGAGGAGGTTGGCCAGCAGGAAGCCGACGATGCCCAGCAGGAACAGCGGCTTGCGCCGGAACCTGCGGGTCAGTGCGATCGCCGGGATGGTCACCACGATGGTGCCGAGCGCGTAGGCGCTGACGTACTGGCCGACGACCCCCTCGGAGGTTCCCATCCCGACGGCGATCTGCGGCAGGAGCCCGGCTGGCATCGTCTCGGTGGAGATGAGCAGGAACCCCAGCAGCGCGAACACCGACAGGGCTCGCCAGGGCAGCCGGTCAGGGGGTGTCTCAACCGGAGCGGCTGGTGCGGCGTAGCTGAGGCTCACGGGTGGTCCTTCCTGTGGATCGGATCGGGTCAGGGCCGAAGCAGGACCTTGATCGCGCGGCGCTCGTCCATCGCGCGGTACCCGTCGGCGGCCTGCTCGAGGGGCAGCTCGAGGTCGAAGACCTTGCCCGGGTCGATCTGCCGGGTCCAGATCAGGTCGATCAGCTCGGGCAGGAACCGGCGCACGGGTGCGGGTCCGCCGTGCAGGTGCACGTGGGAGAAGAACAGCTCCTCACCGGGCAGCGACACGTCGTGCAGTACTCCGACGTAGCCGACGTGCCCACCGGGCCGGGTGGCGCGGATCGCCTGCATCATCGACTCCTGCGTGCCGACGGCCTCTACGACACTGTGGGCGCCGAGCCCGTCGGTGAGCTCCTTGACGCGCTCGACGCCCTGGTCGCCGCGCTCGGTGACGATGTCGGTCGCGCCGAACTCGATCGCCAGCCTCTGCCGGTCGGCGTGCCGGCTCATCGCGATGATCCGCTCGGCACCCAGCTGTCTGGCCGCCAGGATCGCGAGCAGACCGACGGCGCCGTCGCCGACGACGGCGACGGTCTTGCCCGGTCCGACCTCCGCGGCGACGGCGCCGAACCAGCCGGTGCCGAGCACGTCGGATGCTGCGAGCAGGGACGGGATCAGGTCGGCCGGCGGGATCCCGGGAGTCGCCACGAGGGTGCCGTCGGCGAGGGGGACGCGCAGCAGCTCGGACTGCCCGCCGGTCGCGGCACCAGGCTGCCGGTGGATGCACGACGACTGGTAGCCGGCCCGACAGATCGCGCAGGTGTTGTCCKAGGCGAAGAACGACCCCACCACGAACTGACCCGGCGTGATCGTCGTGACGTCGGCGCCGACCWGCTCGACGATCCCGACGTACTCGTGGCCGATCGCCAGCGGCTCGTCGACCGCGTCGACGCCCCGGTACGGCCACAGGTCCGATCCGCAGATGCAGGTGGCGACCAGGCGCAGGATCGCATCCGTCGCTTCGACGATCTGGGGGTCGGGTCGGTCCTCCACCCGCACGTCACCGGCTCCGTACAGCACTGCACCACGCATCGATCTCTCCATCCAGACGGTTTCGGGGCTCCCGCAAGGAAAGCCGCCCGGCGTGCGGACAGGGAGTCTCTGCTCTGAGGTGCCCTGGCAGGGCACCCCACGGCCGGCGACCCGCAGATACCGTCGAGGGATGGACACCACCGGAGAGGCACGCGCCTTCCTGGTCTCGCGCCGCGGAAGGCTCACCCCCGAACAGGTCGGCCTGCCCGCCGGGTCCGCCCGACGCGTGGCCGGGCTTCGTCGCGGCGAGGTCGCATCCCTGGCGAACCTGAGCATCGAGTACTACACGCGCCTCGAGCGCGGGAACCTCGCCGGCGCGTCCGATGCCGTGCTGCACGCGATCGCCGACGCGCTGCGCCTCGACGACGCCGAACGTCAGTACCTGCTCGACCTGGCCAACGCCGCGAGCAGCACCGGGCGGCCCCGGACGCGTCGCCGGGAGAGGGTCTGGACCGCGACGCCCGCGCAGCAGTCGATGCTCGACGCGATCACCGGAGCGGCCGCGTTCATCCGCAACGGGCGCATGGACATCGTCGCGACGAACGCTCTGGCCCGCGCCTTCTACGACGACATCTACGACGTCACAGGCACGCCACCGAACTTCGCGCGGTTCACCTACCTGCACCGGGACCGCTCCGAACGCTTCTACGGCGACTGGGACCGCATCGCCGACAAYGACGTCGCGATCCTTCGTGCCGAGGCCGGGCGGGACCCCTACGACAAGGGACTGCAGGACCTGATCGGTGAGCTGTCGACCCGGAGCGAGGAGTTCCGCCGGCGTTGGGCCGCCCAGGACGTCCGGCAGCACTCCACCGGGACCAAGGACTTCCACCACCCGGTCGTCGGCGATCTTGAGGTCCACTACCAGGCCATGGAGCTCGTCGCCGAGCACGCCATCACCCTGACGATCTACACCGCCGAGCCCAACAGCCCGACGGCCGAACGCCTCCAGCTGCTCGCCAGCTGGGCCGCGACCCACGAACCGCTGGGCTCGGACGCGCGCTCACTCTGACTCGACGTTCACGCACCCGGATTTCGGTCGTCACCGTGATCGCGGTTCTCGCCGCTCCGTCGACCCGACGTCAGTCGTCGCCGTCCCCGGACTGCTGCGTGGAGACCTTGCCGTCCCACGTGGCCTGCGCGCCCGAGTCGCCGGCCTTCACCACGGCGACGACGGTGCCCGCCGCAACCACCACGGCCAGCACCCCACCGACGATGCCGATCCACCGGTCCCGGGCGGTCCGCGCCCCGTCCTGGTGGTCGACGTACCGACCCCAGAGCCAGATCGCGACGGACAGCGCGGACAGGGCGAGGGCCCACGGCAGGACGCCGTCGCCCAGGCCGGCGTGCTTCTCGACCAGGTCCGAGTGCGGCACCCGGCCCTCGAGCCACTCCCCGTAGTGCGTCGTGAGCGGGACCAGGAGCGTGGAGCCGACCGTGAGGATCGGGGTGATGACGCCGAGCCTGCGGCGCAGCACCGGCCACCACGCGGTCACCGCCACGAGCACGGCGGCGAGGGGCAGCAGCACGACGACCGCGTGCACGAGCAGGATGTGGGTGGGAAGACCGTTGACCTCGTTCACGCCGACCTCCGTCGATGGGGATGCCTGCGTGACGCTAGGGGCGCATTCTCAGCGGATTCTCGGAGCGCGCACAGCCTTGGGTGCGCGCTCCGAGACCACTCAGGCGCCGACCGTCGCGCGCTCCCGCGCCGTCTCCTCGACGACCTCGACCGTGCGGGCGACCGCGTCGTAGCGCGCGTACTCCGCAGCGAGCTCGGTCGCACGCCGCCGGTAGGACGGGTCGGCCAGCACCTCCAGCACGCCGGAGCGGACGGTGGCGGCGGAGGCCACGTCCTGCGCGTCGGTGCGGACCCCGACCCCGGTGCCCGACCAGACGACCCGGGCGGTGACCTCGGCCTTGTCCTCGGTCCGTCCGGCGACGACGAGCGGGACGCCGTGCGCGAGCGCCTGCTGGACCCCGCCGAAGCCGCCGTTGGTCACCATCACGTCGACCAGCGGCAGCAGGTGCTCGAACGGCACGAACCGTGCGGCGCGCACGTTTGCCGGCCGGTCGGGCACCACCTCGTCGGGCTCCCCGATCGCGGTCGTCGCGACCACGAGGACGTCCTGGTCGGCCAGCCCCTCCAGGGTCGGGCGCAGCAGCCGGTCGGGGTCGGTGGCGATCGTCCCCTGCGTCACCAGGACGACGGGCCGCCCGGCCCCGCGGGCCGCCAGCACGTCCGACCACCAGGCGGGCTCGTCGAACGCGTCGACGCCGCGCGGCGTGATCTGGCCGACGAACTCGAGCTCGGGGTGCGGCTCCAGGCGCGGGTACTCGAACCCGGGCACCGACGCCTGCAGCAGCCGGTCGGCGATCGTCCCGACCCAGTCGAAGAAGAAGACGTCGAGGTCGCCGGCGCCCACCTGCTGGGCGACGAGCTGCGCCTCGCGCTGCGCGTCGCGGAAGACGACCTTCTGGATCAGCAGGGTCAGCGCCCGCTGCTTGAGGCGGTCGAGCGCGTGGCGCGGCGGCTGCAGGCCGGGCCCGAACGGCGGGACGTCGCGGCCGGAGAGCTGCAGGGGCAGGACGGACAGCTGGATCGACGGCACGCCGTGCCGCCGGGCGGCGAGCGCCCCGGCGACGAACGCGCTCTCCACGACGACGACGTCAGGCTGCTCGGCGGCCAGGTAGGCGGAGACGTCGTCGACGTAGGCGGGCACGGTCCGCACGAAGAGGTGCACGACCTCCCAGCGCAGCCGGCGCAGGCCGGGCCCGGGGGCGCCGTTCGCGTCGGACCAGGCGCTGACGTCGGAGTCGTCCTCGTCGCGGCCCAGGGTCATGGGGACGTACCGCGCGCCGGCGGCCTCGACGGCGTCGGCGAACTTGCTGCCGGTGTAGACGTCGACGTCGTGACCGGCGTCGACCAGGGCCCGCACGATCGGCAGCGCGGGTCGCACGTGCCCGGTGATCGGCGTGAGGGTGAACAGGACCTTGCTCATGACGGTGCTCTCCAGTGTCGGCACGGTAGAGGGGGGTGGCGGGTTTGCCGCGCTGTCAGGAACCGGGCGGGACCGGCCTGATACATCCGGTCCGTCCGGGTTCCCCTGACGCATCCCCTCAGAGCGACGCGCTCATGCCCGGGATCGCGGCGAGGTACGCACGCACCTCGGCGGGACCCCACCCGTGCGTCTCGCGCAGGCCGGTCTCCATCGTCCGCAGGTAGGCCTCGGTCGGCGTCGCCAGCGGCGCGTCGTCGAACGGCTCGGACGTCAGGGTGACCAGCGGGATCCCGTCGCGTGCCCCCAGGTGCACGATCGTCTCGTAGCGCCCGGGCCCGTAGCGGTGCCGACCCTCGCGACGGAGCATCTGCAGGTCCAGGTCCTCGCCGGGGTCGCGGCGCATCTCCTGGGCCAGGACGTCCGCCAGCTGCCCGGTGCGCAGCAGGTAGGCGACCGCCGCGACCCGGCCGTCGCCGTCCGGGTCGAAGACCGCGGTGCCCCCGCCCCAGGCCTTCGACGCCCCCGTGAACGACAGGCTGCCGCGGACGACGAGGTGGACGGTACGCACGGGTTCGGTCCGGTCGCGGCACCCGGGGTAGGTCCGCAGGCTCCCCGGCGGGCGCCCGCCGTGCAGGTAGAAGCGGAACCGGTCCGCGCTCAGGTTCGAGCCGTACGCGACGTACCAGACGTCGTCGACGGCGTCCGTCGTCATCCCGGCAGCGCCCGCGCGCGCCCGGCCGCCGCGGCCTCGCCGAGGAGGACCTCCTCGGCGCGCGCATACAGGTCCATCGCCTGCTCCGGCGTGTCCCCGACGGCGGTCAGGCCCACGCGGCCCAGCTCCGTCAGGCAGCTGATCATGTGGAACACGACGCCCGTCTGCCGGGACTGGTCGAAGTGGAGGCCGTGCCGCGCCACGACGTCGAACAGGTCGACCACCCGCAGGGCGCGCAGCTCGGGTGCCTCGAGGTGGTCGGTCGCGACG
>NZ_JBFULZ010000127.1:0-11637 GCF_054049635.1 Cellulomonas sp. P5_C6
CCCTCCGGCGGGGTCGCCGGCGCAGCGGCCGGGGCCGCGGGGGCCGGCGGCTGCACGGGCATGAAGACCTTGGTGGCGGGAGCCGCCGCCGGACCGCCGGGCTGGAACGTCGCCGGAGCCTGCGGGGCGCCGTAGGCGGGCGCGGCCGACTGCGGCGGGAGGTAGGCGKGCGGGCCGGTGGGCGCCGCCTGGTAGGCCGGAGGGCCCGAGGGCGCGGCCTGGTAGGACGGCGCGGGAGCGGGCGCCGCCGGGGCGCCGGGCGCGCTCTGCGACGGGATGGGCGAGAACATCGCTGTCGCGCCTTGCTGGACGGGGGCACCGACCTGCGGACCGGCGGGCCGGTACGGCGGCAACGGCCGCGAGGGCTCCCCCATGGGTGCCGGATAGTTCTCGCTCACGTCATTCCCTCCACGTGGTCGCGGTGTGCGACCGGCACGGACGTGCCGCTGGACCGTTCATCGGCGGCGCCGATGCCCGACTTGAGACTTCGGTGCACGTTGGGGTGCACCGACGGGGTCACGCCACGACGCGGAGGATCTCCTCGATCGAGGTCTGACCGAGCACGACCTTCTGCCAGCCGTCGTCGCGGAGCGGGATCATGCCCTGCTTCACGGCGGTGGCGGAGATGTCGGCCGACGACGAGTGCGCGACGGCGTGGCGCTCGATGTCCTCGGTGACCTGCATGACCTCGTGCAGCGCGAGCCGCCCGCGGTAGCCGGTCTTCGAGCACGTCACGCAGCCGGCCGGCCGGTAGAGCTCGGGGATCGGCTCGCCCGGCATCCACGGGAAGCGGGCGCTCATCATCTCCTCGGGCGACGGCTGGTACAGCTCCTTGCACTTGCTGCACAGGCGCCGCGCGAGCCGCTGGGCCACCACGCAGTCCAGCGCGGAGCCCACGAGGAAGGGCTCGATCCCCATCTCCGTGAGACGCGTGACCGCCGACGGCGCGTCGTTGGTGTGCAGCGTGGAGAGCACGAGGTGACCCGTGAGGGCCGCCTCGATGGCGATCTGCGCCGTCTCGTGGTCGCGGATCTCACCGAGGAGCACGACGTCGGGGTCGGAGCGCAGGATCGAGCGCAGCGCGCCGGCGAACGTCAGGCCGGCCTTCGGGTTGACCTGGACCTGGTTGATGCCCGCCAGCCGGTACTCGACCGGGTCCTCGACGGTGATCACGTTGATCTCGGGCTTGGAGACCGCGTTCAGCGTCGCGTACAGCGTCGTCGACTTGCCCGAACCGGTCGGGCCGGTGACCAGGATCATCCCGTAGGGCTTGGTGTACGCCTCGCGGTAGACCTCGTAGTTGGAGTCGAGGAACGACAGGTCGCGCAGGTCGAGGCTCGCCGTGGAGTTGTCGAGGATTCGCATGACGATCTTCTCGCCCCACACGGTGGGCAGCGTCGCCACGCGGAGGTCGATCTTGCGACCGTTGTGCACCACGGACATGCGGCCGTCCTGCGGCTTGCGGCGCTCCGCGATGTCGATGTCGCTCATGATCTTCACGCGGCTGATCACGCCGCTCTGGATCTGCTTGGGCGCCCGCTGGGTCTCGTGCAGCACGCYGTCGATGCGGTACCGGACGCGCAGGTCCTTCTCGGACGGCTCGATGTGGATGTCCGAGGCGCGGTCGGTGATCGCCTGCGTGACCAGCAGGTTGACGAATCGCACGATCGGGGCGTCGTCGTCGGCGATGTCCCCCATCTTCGACAGGTCGGCCTCGGGCTCGGCGGTGAACTCCTCGAACGCCTGCGAGAGGTCTTCCATCTCGTCGTCCGCGCGGCAGAACCGGTCGATCGCCCGCAGCAGGTTGTCGTGCGTGGCGATGACGGGGATCACCGGCATGCCGGAGACGTTGCGCACGTCGTCGACGGCCATGACGTTGCCGGGGTCGGACGTCGCGAGCACGATCGAGCCGCCCTCGAGGGCGACCGGGAGCACCGAGTACCGGCGGCACAGCGCGCTCGGCACCAGGCTCACCGCGGTGCGGTCGACCGGGTAGTCGTCGAGGTCCACGAAGTTCATGCCGACCTGGGCGGCGAGGGCCTTGACCAGCTGGCCCTCGGAGAGCACGCCCAGCTCGACGAGCGTGCGGCCCAGCGACGAACCTCGGGCCTGGGTCTCGTCCAGCGCCGCGAGCAGCTGCGCCTCCGAGACGAGGCCTTCGTCGAGCAGAATCTCTCCGAGCTGCTTCACGCGCGTCCCTCCGCCTCTGCCGGCGGCCGGTGACCGCGCGGATGTCTCCTCGGGTCAATCGGCAGGTGCAGCGACCTGCGTGAGCGGATCAGTGGGTCAGTTTGCCCTCGAGCGCCGCCGACATGGCGGCCAGGGGGGCCGACCTCCCGGTCATCAGGCGCACCTGCTCGGCCGCCTGGTGCAGCAGCATCTGCTCCCCACCGACGACCGCCCCCCCGGCGGCGGCCCAGGCGACGGACAGCGCGGTGGGCCGCGGGTCGTAGGCGACGTCGAGCAGCACGCCGCCGACCGCGCTCAGGCCGGCGGCGAGATCGTCGGCGGCGTGCGGCGGCAGGGTCGACACGACCACGTCCGCCCGACCGATCTCGGACGGCGCGGTGTCGAGGTTCCGGTACACCGGTGTGACGCCCATCCGGTGGGCCGCGCGCATGAGACCGCCCGCCCGGGCGACGGACCGCACGTACACCACGGGCGACGTGCAGCCCAGCTGCGCGAGGGCGGCGAGCGTGGACGACGCGGTCGCGCCGGCCCCGAGGACGGCCGCGGTCCGGACCGGGCCGTCGAGCGCGAGCGCCGCGACGATGCCGTGCACGTCGGTGTTCGCGCCGATGAGCGTGCGGCCCTGGACCAGCACCGTGTTCACCGCGCCGACCACCTCGGCCAGCGGCTCGACGTGGTCGAGGAGCGGGATCACCGTCTGCTTGAGCGGCATGGTGAGGCTGAGCCCCGCCCAGGTGCCGTCGAGACCGGCGACGAACGCCGGCAGCGCCTCCTCGGTCACGTCGATCGCGTCGTAGCGCCAGTCGTCGAGCCCGAGCGCGGCGTAGGCGGCACGGTGCAACGTCGGTGACAGCGAGTGCGCCACCGGGTGTCCGAGCACCGCCGCCCGTCGGGGGGCGGAGGACGTCACTTCCCGTTCGCCGCCTGCCACTCGCGGAGCTGCTCCACGTTCGCCTGGTGGTCGGCCAGGTTGTTGGCGAAGAGCGTCTCGCCCGTGTCGAGGTTGACGGTCACCCAGAACAGCCAGTCGCCCTCGGCCGGCGAGAGGACGGCGTCGATCGATGCGGTGCCCGGCGACGCGATCGGGGTCGGCGGCAGGCCCAGGTTCTTGTACGTGTTGTACGGGTTGCTGGGGTCCTGCGTGTCCGCGGTGGTGACGGCCGTGCCGGGCTTGCCCAGGCCGTAGGCCACCGACGAGTCGATGTCGAGCGGCATCTCCTTGGCCAGCCGGTTCTCGATCGCGCGGGCGACCTTCGGCCGGTCCTCGGCCAGGCGCGCCTCGCGCTCGACCAGGGACGCCTTGGTGAGCACGGTCTCCCACTGGTCCTGCGGGACACCCTTCTGGGTGAGGACGGCGACGGTCTGCGCGGTCATCTGCGAGAGCACGCTCGCCGCGGTCGCACCGGGCTCGACGTCGTACGTGGCCGGGAACAGCCAGCCCTCCGAGTTCCCGTTCGCCTCGGCCGGCAGGCCGATCGCGGTCGGGTCCGCCAGCGCGGCGGTGATGTCCTCGACGGGGATCAGGGTCTTCTCGTTGATCTTGGCGACGATCTGGTCCCGCGTGAGCCCCTCGGGGATGGTCACCTTCATCGAGACGCGGCTCGACGGGTTCAGCAGCGCGATGACCGCGTCCGACGCCTTCATCTCGAGCAGCATGCGGTACGTGCCCGGCTGGATCGAGCTGGCCTGCGGGTTGGCGGCGAAGGCCTCGTTGAACGCCGTCGCGCTGGCGACGACACCGGCATCCACCAGGGTCGACGCCATCAGGGCGCCGGTGTCCCCAGGCTTGATGACCACCTCGACGCTGCCGTGCCCGACACCCGAGTAGTCCTCGACGTTGCCGCCGGCGTTCGAGCCGCCGACGTGGAACATCCCGCCCATGAGCTCGACGACGACGTAGGCGGCGCCGGCGACCATGAGGACCGCGACGACGAGCACCCAGATCGAGCGGCGACGGCGGCGCTTGCGCTCACGCTGCTCCTTGGCCCGGCCTCGGGCGCGCGAGGGCCGGTGCTCGACGGGCGCGACGCGGGTGTCGCCACCGAACAGGTCGCTCACCTCGTCACTCCGATCTACAGGGGCCCAGCGGTCGGTCTGGCTGTTGGTCACGTGCGCGTCACTCCACTGTCGTCCGTGCGTCGCCCGCAGCCCCCCCGCGCGCCACCGGACCGTGCTTCGCTGGGTCGACGACGACCCGCTCACCGGGACGACGCCCCGACGCACGCTCCGCGTCAAGCGCGGACTGCAAGATCACCACCGCGGCCGCCTGGTCGACGACCTGACGGTGGCTGCGTCCGGATCGGCCGGACGCATGCAGCGCGTGATGGGCGGACACCGTGCTCATCCGCTCGTCGACGAGCCTCACCGTGACGGGTGCGACTGCCTGCGCCAGTTGGACAGCGTACGCGCGCGCGGCCTCTGATGCTGAGCCTTCGGTCCCCGACAGGTGCATGGGAAGTCCGACGTACACAACACCCACACCTCGCTCCTGCACCTCGCGCACCACCTCGGCGATGTCGGCCGGCAGCCGGCCCTTGCCGCCGGTGGCTCGCGCCAGCGTGGCGACAGGGGTCGCGATCAGGCCGTCAGGGTCGCTCGTCGCGAGCCCCACGCGCACGGAGCCGACGTCGACCCCGAGGCGCCGCCCGCGGGCGACGACCTCACCGGGGTCGGTGTGTCCCTGCACGTCAGCCGTTCGCCGCAGCCGCGACCGCAGCCAGCGCCTCGGCCAGGCGAGCGGGGTCGGTGCCGCCGCCCTGCGCCAGGTCGTCCTTGCCGCCACCGCCGCCGCCGAGGATMCCGGAGGCCGTGCGGACCAGCGCGCCCGCACGCACGCCGCGCTCGCGKGCGCTCGCGTTCGTGGCCACGACGACGACCGGCCGACCCTTGCTGATCCCGCCGATGGCCACGACCGCGGGCGTGCTCTCGCCCAGGCGCGACCGGACGTCGAGCACGAGGGTGCGCAGCTCGTCGCCGCCCACCTCGCCCGCGTCGTGGGTGACCACGCGGGTCTCCCCCACCGTCGCCGCGCCCGAGGCCAGCGAGCCCGCCTGCGCGAGGAGCGACGCCTGCCGCAGCGTCGCGAGCTCCTTCTCGGAGTCCTTCAGCTTGGTGAGCAGCGAGGACACCCGCTCGGCGAGCTCGTCGGGACGAGCCCCCAGCAGGCCGGAGAGCTGGCCGACGACCGCGCGCTCCTTCGCCTGGTAGCCGTAGGCCCCGGCACCGACGAGGGCGTCGACGCGCCGCACGCCGGAGCCGATCGCCGACTCGGACAGCAGGGTGACGAGCCCGAGCTCGCCGGACCGCTTCACGTGCGTGCCCGCGCACAGCTCCAGGGACCAGCCGTCGCCGATGTCGACGACGCGGACCTCGTTGCCGTACTTCTCGCCGAACAGTGCCATCGCCCCCCGGCCGCGGGCCTCGTCGATCTGCATGACGGAGTCGGTGACCTCGAGGTCGTCCTGGAGCCGCTCGTTCACGCGCGCCTCGATCTCCGCGACGACCTGCGACGGGGTCGCCGACGGGGAGCGGAAGTCGAACCGGAGCCGGCTCGGCGCGTTGAGCGATCCCGCCTGCGTGGCGCTCTCGCCGACGGACTCGTGCAGCGCCTTGTGCACCAGGTGCGTGGCGGTGTGCGCACGGGCGATCGCGCGCCGCCGGTCGACGTCGATCGACGCCGTGCCGGACTCGCCGAACGTCACCGTGCCGTCGACCAGCCGGCCGTGGTGCACGGACAGCCCCTTGACGGGCGCCTGCACGTCGTCGACCTCGATGCGCGCGCCGCCGTCCAGCAGGATCGTGCCGGTGTCGGCCAGCTGGCCGCCCGCCTCGGCGTAGAACGGCGTCACGTCCAGCACGACCTCGACGTCCGCGGGCGCGGTCGCCGCAGGCGCGGGCACCCCGTCGACCAGCAGGCCGACCACCCGCGACCGCGCAGTCGCGTCCGTGTAGCCGATGAACTGCACCGGCTTGGCGTTCTCGGTGCTCAGCGTGCTGTGCAGGTCCTGGTAGGCCGCGTTGTCCGCGCGGCCCGCGCGCTTGGCCAGCGCGTCCGCCCGCGCCCGGTCCCGCTGCTCCTTCATGAGCGTGCGGAACGCGGTCTCGTCGACGGCCACACCCTGCTCGGCCGCCATCTCGAGGGTCAGGTCGATCGGGAAGCCGTACGTGTCGTGCAGCTGGAACGCGTGCGACCCCGAGAGCACCGAGAGCGCCTTCTGCTTGACGTTCTGCACCGCCGTGTCGAGGATCGTCGTCCCCGCTGCCAGCGTGCGACGGAATGACTCCTCCTCGGCGTACGCGACCTGGCTGATCCGCTCGAAGTTCTGCGCCAGCTCGGGGTAGGACGGGCTCATCGCGTCACGGCTCATCGGCAGCAGCGTGGGCAGCGCGACGTCGTCGACGCCCAGCAGCCGCATCGAGCGGATGGAGCGACGCAGCAGACGGCGCAGGACGTAGCCGCGGCCCTCGTTCGAGGGGGTGACGCCGTCGCCCATGAGCATCAGCGCGCTGCGCACGTGGTCGGCGACGACCCGCATGCGCACGTCGTCGTCGTGCACCGCGCCGTACCGCTTGCCGGACAGCTCCTGCGCACCCTGGATGACGGGGAAGACCTCGTCGATCTCGTACAGGTTGTCGACGCCCTGGAGCAGGTACGCGACCCGCTCGAGCCCCATGCCCGTGTCGATGTTCTTCTGCTTGAGCTCGCCGAGGATCGGGAAGTCCTCCTTGCCGCCCCCGTTGCCGCGCTCGTACTGCATGAACACGAGGTTCCAGATCTCGAGGTAGCGGTCCTCGTCGACGACCGGGCCACCCTCCGCGCCGAACTCCGGACCGCGGTCGACGTAGATCTCCGAGCACGGACCCGCGGGGCCGCGCGCACCGGTCGACCAGTAGTTGTCCTTCCAGCCGCGGCGCTGGATCCGCTCGTCGGGCAGGCCCGCGATCTGCTTCCAGAGCGCCGCCGCCTCGTCGTCGTCGTAGAAGACCGTGACCCAGATGCTGTCGGGGTCGAAGCCGAAGCCGCCGTTCTCGCGCGAGCCCGTGACCAGCTCCCAGGCGTAGGTGATCGCGCCTTCCTTGAAGTAGTCGCCGAACGAGAAGTTGCCGTTCATCTGGAAGAACGTGCCGTGGCGCGTGGTCTTGCCGACCTCCTCGATGTCGAGGGTGCGCACGCACTTCTGCACGCTGGTCGCCCGCTTCCACGGCGGCGTCTGCTCGCCGAGCATGTAGGGGATGAACGGGACCATGCCGGCGATGACGAACAGCGTCGACGGGTCCGGGGAGATCAACGAGGCCGAGGGCACGACGACGTGGCCGTTGCCCTCGAAGTAGTCGAGCCAGCGCTGGCGGATCTCGGCGGTACGCATCGTGTCCTCGTCGTCCATCTGTCGTGTCTGTGGTGCAGCGTCAGGTGACGCCCTGGGTGTTCCCGGTAGCTCAGAAGAAGGTGTAGCCGTCGTCGTCGTCGGGGTCCTCGGTGGGTCCGGCGGCCCAGTCCTCGTCGCGGTGACGGGCCGCGGACCAGGACCGGCGCAGGTTCTCGACCCGTTCGGGTCGCTCGGCCTTCAGGGCCTCCACGTCGACGTCGCCGACGAGGTCGTGCCGCAGCTGCTGCTCGCGCTCGGCCATGCCGACGAGGAACTCGCTCWTGAGCGTGGCCACGGCGTGCGAGACGCGCTGGACACCGTCGAGCGCGTCCGTCGTCCCGGCGGGGAGGTACGTCTCGACGATCGTGCGGCCCTTGCGGATCACGATCACCGTGACGACGACGCCCAGGGCGAGCCAGGTCAGTCGGCGCGCCATCATCGGCTCCGGCGCGCGCTCGCCGCGAGGCCCGACAGGGCGCGGCGCACACCGTAGGAGAAGGCGGCGACCTTGATCATCGGCGAACCGACGGTCGCGGCGAACAGCGACGTGAGCGCCGACACGTTCTCCGACACCTGCGCGGCGGCGGTGGTGACGGTGTCGATGTTCTCGAGCTGCGTGTTGGACGAGGCGACCAGCGTGGCGGTCTCGTCGAGCACCGGCACGGTGTGGTCGGTGATCTCCTTGACGGAGGTCCGGGTCTCGTCCAGCACCCGCCCGAGCTTGATGAGGGGCACCGCCAGGAAGCCCACCAGCAGCACGAACGCGATCGCGGCGATCAGCCCCGCGACGTCACCCACCGACATGTCTTGCCTCCTGGTCCCGGGGCCTTCGACCCCGCGGAAACCCTACCGGTCCCGGACGCACGGACGCCCCGCAGCGCAGGTGCGCGGCGGGGCGTCAGTGAGAGATCGGATCAGCGGGCGTAGTACTCGACGACCAGCTGGACCTCGCACGTCACGGGGATCTCCGCGCGCTTGGGGTGGCGGACCAGGACGGCGCTCAGCTTCTCGAGCTGCACGTCGAGGTAGCCCGGGACGGCCGGGAGGACGTCGCGGTGGGCGCCGGCGGCGGCGACCTGGAACGGGACGGTCGCCTGGCTCTTCGGCTTGACCTGGAGCGTCTGGCCCGGCTTCACGCGGAAGGAGGGACGGTCCACGATCTTGCCGTCGACGAGCACGTGACGGTGCACGACGACCTGGCGGGCCTGGAGGATCGTGCGGGCGAAGCCSGAGCGCAGGACGAGSGCGTCCAGGCGGGTCTCGAGGTTCTCGACGAGCGCCTCACCGGTCAGGCCCGGGGCCTTGCGGGCGTCCTCGTACGCACGAGCCATCTGCTTCTCGCGCAGCGCGTACTGSGCGCGCAGRCGCTGCTTCTCACGCAGACGGACGGCGTAGTCCGACTCGGTGCGACGACGCGCACGGCCGTGCTCGCCGGGGGGGTACGGCCGCTTCTCGAAGTGCTTGACGGCCTTGGGCGTCAGCGCGAGGCCGAGGGCGCGCGAAAGGCGCACCTGGCGACGCGAGCGGGTCACGCTGCTCACAGAGTTACTTCCTGTCGTTGTAGACGTCACACCCGGAGACGGAGATGTTCCGCCGGGCGTGGGGCCGACCGTGGATGCGTCGCGTCTGTTCTCGACGCTGGCTAAGGCCCCAGGTGGTCGTCCGGCCGGGGGCGTGCTGCACGTTCAGAGCACACCCGTCCCGCGGACGACCTCGACACTCTACCCTGCGACGACCCCGATCCCCGAATCAGGCCTGGTCGTCGAGGATCGCGCGGATGCGGTCGAGGCGTTCGGTGACCTGCCGCTCGTAGCCGCGGTCGCTGGGCTCGTAGTAGCGCGTGCCGAGCAGCTCGTCCGGCAGGTACTGCTGGGCGGCGACGGCGTGCGGCTGGTCGTGCGCGTACAGGTACGAGGTCCCGTGGCCGAGCTGCTTGGCGCCCGGGTAGTGGGCGTCGCGCAGGTGCTGAGGGACCGACCCGATGCGGCCGGCCCGGACGTCGGCCAGGGCGCGGTCGATCCCGAGGTACGCGGCGTTGGACTTCGGCGCCGTCGCCAGGTGGACCACGGCCTCGGCCAGGATGATCCGCGCCTCCGGCATGCCGATGAGCGCGACGGCCTGCGCCGCCGCGACCGCCGTCTGCAGCGCGCTGGGGTCGGCCATGCCCACGTCCTCGGCCGCCGCGATCACGATGCGGCGGGCGATGAAGCGCGGGTCCTCCCCCGCGGCGATCATCCGCGCGAGGTAGTGCAGCGACGCGTCGACGTCCGACCCGCGCATGGACTTGATGAACGCGCTGATGACGTCGTAGTGCTGGTCGCCGTCGCGGTCGTAGCGGACCGCGGCGACGTCGATCGCCCGCTCCATGGTCGCCAGGTCGACCAGCACGGGCGGGACCGCGTCGTCCTCGGACAGCGCCGAGCCCGCTGCCGCCTCGAGGATGGTCAGGGCCTTGCGCGCGTCGCCGCCGGCGAGCCGCAGCAGGTGGTCCTCGGCGTCGTCGGCCAGCGTGATCGAGCCGTCGAGCCCGCGCTCGTCCTCGACGGCCCGCCGGACCAGCCGGCGCACGTCGTCCGTGTCGAGCGGCTGGAGCGTGAGCAGCAGCGACCGGGACAGCAGCGGGGAGTTGACCGAGAACGACGGGTTCTCGGTGGTCGCCGCCACCAGCGTCACCCACCGGTTCTCCACGCTGGGCAGGAGCGCGTCCTGCTGCGCCTTGGTGAACCGGTGCACCTCGTCGATGAACAGGACCGTCTCGGTCCCGTCGGTGGCCAGCCGGCGCCTGGCGTCCTCGATCACGGCCCGGACGTCCTTCACGCCGGCGGTGACCGCCGAGAGCTCGACGAACCGGCGGCCCGACGTCGCGGCGATCAGGTACGCGAGCGTCGTCTTGCCCGTGCCCGGAGGGCCCCAGAGGACGACGGACGTCGGTGCCGCGCGCCGCGCCGCCTCGTTGGCGGGCTCGACCAGTCGGCGCAGCGGGGAGCCTGCCACCAGCAGGTGCTCCTGGCCCGCGACCTCGCCCAGCTCCCGCGGTCGCATCCGGACGGCGAGCGGTGCCCCGGCTCCGACGGCGGGCAGCCCCGCGGCCGTCTGCGTCACCGCATCGAACAGGTCCATGCGGGCAGGGTACGCACGCGGACCGACGTCCGAGCGCCGCGGGCACGCCGAACGGGTGCCCCGTGTGCGCGCCGGTCGTTCCACCTGCGACGATGGCCCGCGTGTTCGCCCGTGTCGGTCGCGCCGTCGCCCATCACCCACGCCTCACTGTCGTCGCGTGGCTGGTCCTCGCCGTGCTCGGATACGGTCTGGCCGTCCTCGGGGTGCACGGCGAGAACCTCTTCGACCGCCTGAGCACGGGTGCGCCGTCGGTCCCCGGCTCGGAGTCCGCCGAGGGACGCCAGATCCTCGAGGACGCCGACCAGAGCGGACCGTCGCTCACGCTCGTCCTGCAGGGTGTCGACCCGACGGACCCGGACGTCGCCACGGCGATGGTGCCGGTGCGAGCCGAGCTGACCGCGATCGACGGGGTCGCGTCGGTCATCGACCCGCTCGGGCTGCCGGACGGCGCGGCCAACCCCGCAGCCGCTCCCCTGGTGGCCACCGACGGGGACGGCTTCCTCGTCGTCGTCGAGATCGAGCCGGACCTGTCGGCCGACGACGAGCAGGCCGCGCTCGACGAGGTCGAGGCGCGCCTGCGCGACGTCCCCGACGACCTCGAGGTGGCGGCGCCCGGCGTCACCGGGATCGTCGGCGGCAACACGCTCATCGTGCAGGCCATCACGGACCAGGTGGAGACCGACCTGCGCACGGGCGAGACGATCGCCCTGCCCGTCGCGCTGCTGATCATGGTGCTGGTGTTCGGCGGGTTCCTCGCCGCCGCGATGCCGATGGCCGGGGCCATCGCGTCGATCGCCGGGGGTCTCGCCGCGCTGCTGGCCTTCTCGTACGTGCTCGATCTCGACTCGTCCGTGGTCAACATCGTCACGGTGCTCGGGCTCGGTCTGTCGATCGACTGGGGCCTGCTCATGGTGTCCCGGTTCCGCGAGGAGCTGCACCGCCTGGTCGACGACGACGGCGG
>NZ_JBFULZ010000128.1:0-11533 GCF_054049635.1 Cellulomonas sp. P5_C6
CCCGCACGGCCTGCCGCCGGGCCTTCTCGGCCACCCGCGCCGCCTGCTGCTGGGCGAGGGCGGCGGCGCGCTGCGCCTTCTCGGCCTCGCGCAGCTGCTTGGCGGCCTCCCGGACCGCCTGCTGCGCCTCCCGCTCGCGCTCGGTCCGCCTACGTTCCGCCTCACGGGCCAGGTCCTGCTCGGCCTTGAGGCGGTCGCGCTCGACCCGTTCGGCCTCCTTGCGGACCCGGTCGGCCCCCTTCTGCGCCTCCCGCTCGGCATCGCGGTCGGCGCGCTCGAGGTCGCGACGCAGCCGGTCGGCCTCCTTCGCCTCCGCGCGCGCCGCCTTCTCCCGGTCGCGACGCAGGGCGTCGGCCTCGCGACGGCCCTCGTCGGCCACTACGTCCTCGTCGTGCGCCACGGCACCTCCTTGACGGTCGATCCTACAAGTGTGTATGAAATACACACACAGTTTACGCCATACACAGAAAGCGAGATCGCGATGACTGCTCCTGTCGTCGTCGCCCGGGGGCTCCGCAAGTCCTACGGCGACCTGACCGTGCTCGACGGCGTCGACCTCGATGTCGCCCGGGGCGAGGTGCTCGCCCTCCTGGGTCCCAACGGCGCCGGGAAGACCACGACCGTGCGCATCCTGGCCACGCTGCTGCGGCCCGACGGCGGCTCCGCGCACGTCGCCGGCAAGGACGTGGTGCGCCAGCCCGCCGAGGTGCGGGCGGCGATCAGCCTCACGGGGCAGTTCGCCGCCGTCGACGACCTGCTCACAGGCGTCGAGAACATGCACCTCATGGCCCGGCTGGCGCACCTGGGCCGGGCGGAGGTGCGCACCCGCAGCGCCGAGCTGCTCGAGCTGTTCGACCTCACGGACGCCGCCGGCCGCGTGGTGAAGACCTACTCGGGCGGCATGCGTCGCCGGCTCGACCTCGCGGTGGGCCTGCTGGCCCGGCCGCAGGTGGTGTTCCTCGACGAGCCGACCACCGGGCTCGACCCGCGCAGCCGGAACGATCTCTGGGACGTCATCCGGGACGTCGTCGCCGAGGGCACCACCGTCCTGCTGACCACGCAGTACCTGGAGGAGGCCGACCAGCTGGCCGACCGGGTCGCCGTCATGGACAACGGCCGGGTCATCGCGAACGGCACGGCACCCGAGCTCAAGCGGGCGGTCGGGTCGGCGCACGTCGAGCTGCGCCTGGCCGACGGTGCCGAGGAGCGCATCCTCACCGACGGCTCCGTGCCGGACGTGCGGCGGATCCTCGCCGACATCGAGCGCCGCGGCGTCGCCGTCGACACCTGGGAGATCCGCTCCCCCACGCTCGACGACGTCTTCCTCACGCTGACGGGCCGGCCCACCGAGCCCGAGCCCGCACCCGCCCTCGTCACCGCCCGGGAGTCCTGATGACCACGCTCGCCCCGCAGCCCCCCGCCCTCGGCTGGTCCCTGCACGACTCGACCGCGCTGATCGACCGGTGCCTGCGCCGCTCGCTGCGCCAGATGGACACGATCCTGCTCGCCGTGATCCTGCCCGTGTCCCTGCTGCTCATGTTCGTCTACGTGTTCGGCGGCGCGATCGACAGCGGGGGCGGGTACGTCGACTTCGTCGTCCCCGGGATCATCCTGCTGACGGCCGGGTACGGGTCGGCGAACACCGCCGTGGACGTGGCCAACGACATGACCGGCGGCATCATCGACCGGTTCCGGTCCCTGCCCATCCGGCCCACCGGGGTGCTCACCGGGCACGTCGTGGCCAGCATGGTGCGCAACGCAGTGTCGACCGCGCTGGTCATCGGCGTCGCCTTCCTGGTCGGGTTCGACCCCGACGCGACGGCGCTGGAGTGGGCCGCGGCGATCGGGCTCATCGCGCTGTACGTCCTGGCGCTCACGTGGGTGGCCGTCGCGATCGGCCTGGTGGCGTCCGGGCCCGAGGCGGCGAGCGGGTTCACGTTCGCGATCCTGTTCGTGCCCTACGTGTCGAGCGCCTTCGTGCCCACCGAGTCGATGCCGTCGGCGCTGGAGACGATCGCGACCTACAACCCGATCACGCCGATCACCGACACCGTGCGCGGCCTGCTGCTCGGGACGCCCGTCGGCGACTCGGCACCGTCGGCCATCCTCTGGTGCGTCGGGATCTTCGTGGCCGGCCGCGTCGGGGCCGCGCTGCTGTTCCGTCGCCGGGACTGATCGGCCGGACTGCCGCGGGTCGTCGCGGCCCGCGGCATTCCTGTTGTAGACCGGTCCTATGACCGATCCGTCCCCGTTCCCGCCCACCGGCGCCCCGGAGCCGACCGACCCGACGACGCCGTCCCGCCGCGGCTGGATCATCGCGCTCGCGGTGCTGCTGGCCGTCGCGATCGTCGTGATCGTGGCGCTCGTCCTGAACGGGGACGACGAGACGCCGCCGCCCGTGACGTCGCCTAGCGCCTCGGAGAGCTCGGCGGCTCCGACTCCCACGGCGACCTCCGCGGCGCCGGAGCCCACAGCATCGTCGCCCTCCGCCGGTTGTGCACCGAACAGCGCCACCGCTCCCGCCGGCGCGGACGTCGTGACGGTGATCGACGTGGACGGCGACGGTCGCCCCGACCAGGCGTGGCTCAGCCCCGGCGCCGGTCGTGAGTTCGGCATCACCACGGCGTCCGGTGCGACCTTCTCGACGACGATCGACTCCGCGTCCCCGGTCGCGGCCTCGGCGATCGTCAACCGCGTGCAGAGCGACGGCATCCCGATCGCGCTCGTCGACCTCAGCCGTGAGGCGCTCGTCTACTCGCTGGCCGGGTGCGCCGTGACGCCCGTCGCCAACGCGCAGGGCCAGCCGTACACGTTCGACCTCGGCTTCGCCGGCGCCGGCACCGGGGTGGGCTGCACCCAGAGCGGCGGCGCGCTGCGGCTCGCGGGCCTCAACGCGGTGCAGGACGCCGACCAGAACTACACGGTGACCAGGACGTTCGTGGACCTGGACGCGGACGGCCGGCACGCCACCAACGCCGCCCCGGAGCAGGTGGCGGTCGGTGCGGCCGCCGACGAACCCGTGGTCACGACCGCGCAGCAGGTCACCTGCGGCGACCTCGTGGCCGGCGAGGACGGACCGGTCGAGCCTCAGTAGGCGGCGAGGGCCTTCTTGATGCGGGTGGTGGACACCGGCGTCGGCGTGCCCAGCTGCTGCGCGAACAGGCTGACACGCAGCTCCTCGAGCATCCAGCGCAGCTCCCGCAGCTCCGGGTCCCGCGGGTGCTTGGCGACGGCGTCGTCGTAGAGCGCCTCGACGTCCTGCACCTGCCAGGCGAGGTCCGCGTCGCGCTGCGGGTTCTCGGCGGCCTTGACCAGCCGGTGCCGGGCCGCGCGCAGGTAGCGGGCGAGGTGGGGCAGGCGGGCGGTGCCCACCTCGCTCACGAACCCGTCGTGGACCAGGCGGGCCGCCTGGGACCGGATGTCCTGGGCGGTGGCCAGCAGCGCCAGGCTGGACCGGTCGCGGATCTCGCCGTCCAGCTCCCGCCCGGCGGTCAGCACCGCGACCAGGTCGCCGACGGCCGCGTGCACGGAGTCCTCGAGCCGGCCGCGGGTGGCGGTGCGCAGCGCGGTGTACGCGTCGAGCGTGCGTACCGTCCACGCGGGCGCGGTGAGCAGGCCTTCGATCACGGCCAGCTGCACGTCCGTGACCAGCGCCTCCGTGCTCGGGTACGGGCTCGCGGCGAGCGTGAGGGCCTGCGTGCCCGTCCAGCGGGACGTGATGCGGCCGGTGGTCAGGCCGACGTCGAGCAGMAGCAGCCGCCGCAGGCCTCGGCGGGCCGCGTCCGGGCGGGCGGACTCGTCGGCCAGCGCGCGCACGGCGACGGTCCCCTTCTCCTCGACCAGCGACGGGAAGGCACGGACGCGTCCGACCTCGACGACCTCGGGCAGCTCCGGCAGGTCGGCGGGCCAGGTGGTGAGCCCCGTGCGGACGACGTCGACCCGCGGTGCCGGTGGCACGGGTGGGCGCGCCGGCTCCGGGGACGCACCCGGAGCGGCCTCCGACGTGCCGGCACCRCCCGCTCCCGCCGCACGTGCCTCCTCCATCGCCGCCCGGACCGCCGTGCGGACGGCGTCATCGACCGCCTTCTGCGTGCGGTCGGCCAGGCGGCGCTGCAGGACGAGCAGGTCCTTGCCCTCGTCGACCACTCCCCCGCGGTCGCCGACCACCCGGAACGTCATGCGCAGGTGGGGCGGCAGCCGGTCGTCGTCGAACGCGTCGTCCGGCACGTCGACGTCCCGCAGCTCGCGCACCGCACGACGGAACACCTCGCGGAACGACGGCGCCGCGTCACCCGCGCGGACGGTGTCCTCCCAGTCCGCCGTGTTCTGCGCGATCCAGGCCCCGACGCCGCGGGCGACGTCGGGCGCGGGGACCAGCTGCACGCGCACGGGCTTGGGCAGCGCACGGATGGTCGCGGTGATCAGCTCCTCGCGCAGGCCCGGCACCATCCAGCCGAAGCCGTCCGGCGTGAGCCGCGCGAGGGTCGACAAGGGGATGTGTACGGTGACGCCGTCGGCTTCTGTACCAGGCTCGAACTGGTAGGTCAGCGGCAGCCGCAGGTCGCTCTGCGGCCAGCGCGACGGGAACGCACCCTCGTCGATCGCGCCGGCCTCGCCCACCAGCAGCTCGCGCGTGAAGGTCAGCAGGTCCGGGTGCTCGCGGCGCGCGGTCTTCCACCACTGGTCGAAGTGCCGGCTCGAGACGACGTCGTCGGGGATGCGCTCGTCGTAGAACGCGAAGAGGGTGTCGTCGTCGACTACCAGGTCGCGGCGCCGGGCGCGGGCCTCGAGCCCCTCGGCCTCCGCGAGCAGGCGGCGGTTCTCGTGGAAGAACGCGTGGTGGGTGGTCCACTCGCCCTGCACCAGCGCGTGCCGGACGAACAGCTCCCGGGCGTGCTCGGGATCGACCTTGGCGTAGAGCACGCGGCGCTGGTGGACGATGGGGACGCCGTAGAGCAGCACCTTCTCGAAGGCCGTCGCCGCACCCTGCCGGGTCGACCACGCGGGCTCCGACCAGGTCCGCTTCACCAGGTGCGCGCCCACCTCCTCGGCCCACTCCGGCTGGATGCGCGCGACGTCGCGGCCCCACAGGCGGGACGTCTCCACCAGCTCCGCGGCCATGACCCAGGCGGGCGGCTTCCGGGCCAGGCCGGAGCCGGGGAAGATCGCGAACCGTGCGCCGCGCGCACCGAGGTACTCGTTGCGCCCGCGCCGGTCGGGCCGTCCGGGCGTCTTCGCCCGCGTCGAGACCTCGGTGGCCTCCTGCATCCCGATCTGCGAGAGCAGCCCGGCCAGGATCGCGACGTGGATCCGGTCGCCGTCCCACTCGAGCCGCAGGCCCTCGTCGTGCTCCGTCTGCTTCGGGGCGTTCACCACGATGCCCAGCGGCTTGGCCAGCTCGCGCAGCTGCGTGACCACGTCCTGCCACTCGCGGATGCGCAGGTAGTTGAGGTGCTCGGACCGGCACATCCGCCGGAACGCCGACCCCGAGAGGTCGCGCTGCTGGTCGCGCAGGTAGTGCCAGAGGTTGAGGTAGGTGAGCAGGTCGGAGGTGGGATCGGCGAACCGGGCGTGCGACAGGTCGGCCTTCTCGCGGTCCTCCACCGGCCGCTCCCGCGGGTCCTGGATCGAGAGGGCGGCGGCGATGATCATGACCTCGCGCGCGACCTGGCGACGGCCGCCCTCGACGATCATCCGCGCGAGCCGGGGATCCATGGGCAGCTGCGCGAGCGCGCGGCCCGTCTCGGTCAGCCGACCGTCCCCCAGCGCGCCCAGCTCGGTCAGCAGCTGGACGCCGTCGCGGACCGCGCGGGTGTCGGGCGGATCGACGAACGGGAACTCGCCGATGTCCTCCGGCGTGGTCGCGACGCCCACCGCGATCATCTGCAGGATCACCGACGCCAGCGATGTACGGAGGATCTCTGGCTCGGTGTACAGAGGGCGTGCGTCGAAGTCGTCCTGCGAGTAGAGCCGGATCGCGATGCCGTCGGCCACGCGCCCGCAGCGCCCGGACCGCTGGTTGGCCGACGCCTGCGAGATGGGCTCGATGGGCAGCCGCTGGACCTTCGTGGCCTTGGAGTACCGCGAGATGCGCGCGGTCCCGGGGTCGATGACGTACCGGATGCCGGGGACGGTCAGGGAGGTCTCGGCGACGTTGGTGGACAGGACCACCCGCCGGTTCTGGTGCCGCTCGAACACCCGGTGCTGCTCGGCGGCCGACAGCCGGCTGTACAGGGGGAGCAGCTCGACGGCGCCCGGCGTGCGGGGATCGGAGACGCGCGGACCGAGCGAGCCACGCAGGGCGTCCTCGGCATCCCGGATCTCGCGCTCGCCCGAGAGGAACACGAGGATGTCGCCGGGACCCTCGAGGCAGAGCTCGTCGACGGCCTCACAGATGGCGGTCATCGGGTCGCGGTCCTCGGCGCCGCGCTTCTTCGGAGCGGGCGCGCCCTCCTCCACGTCGGGAGACAGCGGGCGGTAGCGGATCTCCACCGGGTACGTGCGGCCGGTGACTTCCACGACCGGGGCGGGCGCGCCGTCCGCGGAGGCGAAGTGCCGCGCGAACCGGTCCGAGTCGATCGTGGCGGACGTGATGACGACCTTGAGGTCCGGTCGCTGGGGGAGCAGCCGGGTGAGGTACCCGAGGATGAAGTCGATGTTCAGGGACCGCTCGTGGGCCTCGTCGATGATGAGCGTGTCGTAGGCCCACAGCATCGGGTCGCGCTGGATCTGCGCCAGCAGGATGCCGTCGGTCATGACCTTGACCAGCGTCGACTCGCTCGACTCGTCGGTGAACCGCACCTGGTAGCCGACGACGCCACCCAGCGGCTGGTCGCCGACCAGCTCCTCGTTGATGCGCTCCGCGACGCTGCGTGCGGCGATCCGGCGGGGCTGCGTGTGGCCGATCTGGCCGGCACGACCCCGGCCCAGCTCGAGGGCGATCTTCGGGATCTGGGTCGTCTTGCCGGACCCCGTCTCGCCCGCCACGACGACGACCTGGTGGTCGCGCAGTGCGTCGGCGATCTCGTCGCGGCGCGCGCTGACCGGGAGCTGCTCGGGGTAGACGATCGGCGGGAGCTCGACGGCACGGCGGACCTCGGCGGCCCGCGCGCGGCGTGCGGCGATGCGGCCCGCGTCGTCGCGACCCGACGACCGTCGACCGGCCGTCTGACCCTCGGCCCCCGTCCGCGCCGGGGGCTTGCGGCGGCCGCGGCCGCGTCGGGAGCCCCCGCGGGGTCGCCCGTCTCCGGACCCGTGCGGGTCGGCGGGGGCGGGGGACGGCGTGCTCACGACGGTCCAGTCTCCCAGGTCGGTGGCGCGGGACGCTTCCTGATTCGTCGGAGCGCCCACGATGCGGCGCGCCACCCTCGTCCTACAGTGGCCCGCATGAGCGACGCAGCCGCACCGAGCGAGGGGGAGCGGCGCGCGATCGCGGGCCTCGAGGCCTCGGGCATCGAGTTCGACGTGACCCGGCACGGACCCGTCCGGTCCCTGGCCGAGGCGGCCGAGGCGCGAGGCATCGACCCCGCCGGCATCGTGAAGACCATCGTGGTGCGCCGCGGGGACGACGACTTCCTGTTCGTGCTGGTGCCGGGGGACCGGACCATCTCCTGGCCCAAGCTGCGCGCGCTGCTCGGCGTGACGCGGCTGTCGATGCCGGACGCGGAGACCGCCAAGGAGGTCACCGGCTACGAGCGCGGGACGATCACGCCGTTCGGCTCGCTGGTCGAGTGGCCTGTGGTCGCCGACTCGCGGGTGCCGTCGCGCACCGTGTCCATCGGGGCCGGCGCGCACGGGGTCGCCGCGAACGTGGACGGGGCCGAGCTGGTGCGTGCGCTCGTCGCGACGGTCTCGGACGTCACCGACCCCGAGGCCTGAGGGCTACTTCACGACGAAGGTCGTCGGCCGGACGGTGAGGATGACCCGCTTGTACGCGTCCTTGATCTCGTAGTCCTCGCCGTACCGCTCCTGCAGGGACTTGTAGAAGCTGGCCACCTCGTCGTCGGGCACCGTCGACTCGACGACACCGCGCACCTCGAGCGACCGGTACCCGTCCTCCGGGTCGTGGATCGAGAGGGCGATGCGGGGCTCGACCTGGAGGTTCTTGAACTTCTGCCGGGTCGACGTGTGCGTGAACCGCAGCACCTCGCCGTCCCAGACGAACCACATGACGCTGCTGTGCGGTGACCCGTCCGGCGCGACCGTCGCGAGGTGCCCGAACAGGGGGCGTTCGAGCAGGTCGGCGTGGCTGGCGGGGAGCTCGGTGGTGGCCATGCGCCGAGGCTAGCCCGGGCCGCCGACGGGAACCTGGGCGAGGGGGTGTCCGTTTCACATCTCGGATGGCGAGGCCCGTGCGGGCAGGTAACGTCATCGCGCCGGAATGCAGCTCCGGCACCGGCGGGGGAACGGAACTGAGGAGCGATGGACCTGTTCGAGCACTCGGCCGCGGCCGGGACCATCCAGGTCGAGGCCCAGGACGACCGCACGGTGATCGTCCTCATGGGGGAGATCGACGCCGCGCTGCGTGACGAGGCCAGCGCGTGCATGGGCCTGGCCCTGGTGAACGGCAACCCCGTGGTCGTCGACTCCACGCGGGCCACCTTCATCGACTCGTCGGGCATCGCCTTCGTGCTGCAGCTGCACCTCGCCGCCGCCGAGGCGGGCATCCCGGTCTCCCTGCGCGACCCGCACCGGGTGCTGCGCGACGTGCTCGACATGGTCGGGCTGTCCGGGGAGCTGCCCTCGACGGTCTGACCCGTCGACCGGTGTGACCGACACCCCGCCCGCGTCGGACGGTGTGTCAGTGGCCTGGTTTACGTTCGCGGCATGCGGTTGTTGCACACGTCGGACTGGCACCTGGGCCGGACGCTGCACGGGGTCGATCTGCTCGACCACCAGGCGGCGTACCTCGAGCACCTGGTCGATGTCGTGCGCGCCGAGGACGTGGACGCGGTGGTCGTCGCGGGGGACGTGTACGACCGGGCGATCCCGCCGGTCGAGGCCGTGACCCTGCTGTCCGAGACCCTCGCGCGGCTGGCCGAGCACACCACCGTGGTCGTCACGTCGGGCAACCACGACTCGGCCACCCGCCTGGGCTTCGGCTCGGCGCTCATGCGGGACCGGGTCCGGCTCCGCACGCAGGTCGCCGGGCTGGCGGAGCCGGTGGTGCTTGCCGACGACGACGGCGACGTGCTCGTCTATGGGATCCCCTACCTCGACCCCGACTTCGCCCGGGTCCAGCTGGCCGACGGCCCGGAGCCGCTGGCCCGCTCGCACGAGGCCGTTGCTGCCGCGGCGATGCGGCGGATCCGTGCCGACCTGGCGGCTCGCGGCGGGTCCGCACGGCCGCGGTCGGTCGTCGCCGCGCACGCGTTCGTGATCGGCGGCGCCCCCACGGAGTCCGAGCGGGACATCCGGGTCGGCGGGGTCGACCAGGTGCCGGCCGGGGTGTTCGAGGGCGCCGACTACGTCGCCCTCGGCCACCTGCACGGCCCGCAGGGCCTCACCGGTCCGGAGGGGACCACCCTGCGCTACAGCGGTTCGCCGCTGGCCTACTCGTTCTCCGAGCAGCACCACGCGAAGTCGACCGTCCTGGTGGACCTGTCCGGGTCCGCCGTCCGCACGTCGATGATCGCTGCACCCGTCCCGCGGCGGCTGGCCGACGTCACCGGCACGCTCGAGGACCTCCTCGGTGCGGCGGGGGAGAAGCACGTCGACTCGTGGGCCCGGGTGACCGTCACCGACGCGCACCGGCCCGAGGACCTCTACCGCCGTGTCAAGCAGCGCTTCCCGCACGCGCTCGTCGTGCAGCACCGCGCGGCGGAGTCGGCGACCACGCCTCGTGCCGCGGTCATCACGGCGGCGCACGACCCGCTCGACGTGGCGGCCGACTTCCTCGCCCACGTCACCGGCCACCGGCCCTCGGCGGCCGAGGTCGACGTGCTGCGGCGCGCGTACGAGGACGTCGCGGCGATCGAGCGGAGCGCCTGATGCACCTGCGCTCCCTGACGGTCCAGGCGATCGGACCGTTCGCCGGCCGCCACACGGTCGACTTCGACGCGCTCGGTCAGGCCGGGCTCTTCCTGCTGGAGGGCCCCACCGGGTCGGGCAAGTCGACGCTCATCGACGCGATCGTCTTCGCGCTCTACGGCAAGGTCGCGTCCAGCGAGGCCTCCGAGGAGCGCCTGCGGTCGGCGTACGCGCCGGACGACACCGAGAGCGTCGTGGACCTGGTGTTCGAGGTCCCGTCCGGCGTCTACCGGGTCCGGCGCACCCCCGCGTACCAGCGGGCGAAGCGGCGCGGGGCCGGCACCACTACGGCGAACGCGACCGTCAAGGCCTGGCGCCTCCCCGCGGGCGCGGAGCTGGACCCGGCCGGTCTCGATGCCGTCGGGGTCCCGCTGGGCAACCGGCTGGACGAGATCGGCGCCGAGATCCAGAAGGCCGTCGGGCTCGACCGCACTCAGTTCGTGCAGACGATCGTCCTGCCGCAGGGCGAGTTCGCCCACTTCCTGCGGGCCAAGCCCGAGGAGCGGCGCGGCCTGCTGCAGAAGATCTTCGGCACCGAGGTGTACGAACGGCTGCAGCAGCGGCTGGCGGAGATGCGGCGGGAGGGCGACCGCGCCAGCGAGGCTGCTCGTGCCGCGCTGACGTCCGGGACGTCTCGGCTGGTCGGGGCCATGCGGCTGACCGACGAGGAGGCCGCGGAGCTCCGCTCGACCATCGAGGCGGCGATCCTGCGCAACGACGGGCTGGTGTCCGCCGTGCGGGCCGCGGTCACCGAGCGCACCGACCTGCTCGACGGCCTGGCGGCGACCGCGCGCGCCGCGGCGCTGTCGGCGGAGGCGGCACGGCAGTCGGCCCGCGAGCACCTCGACCAGGTGACCGCCACCGACGCGCTGCTGCGCCGCCGCGACACCCTGCGGGCCGAGCGCGCGGCGCTGGACGCCGCCGCCGAGATGAACACCGAGGCGGTGCTGCAGCTGACGGCGGCCCGTGCGGCGCGCGCGGTCCGTCCGCTGCTGCAGGGCGCCGAGCGTGCCGGGACCTCCCTCGATGCCGCCCGCAAGACGCTCACCGCTGCGCTCGACGGCGCGCCCGACGACATCGCCACGCCGCCGAACGGCTCTGACCTGCGCGTCCACGTGCAGGCCGCGGGGCGCTCGGCGGTCGAGACGTCCGCGGCGCTCGGCCGGCTGGTCGAGGTCGAGGCCGGCCTCGAGGGGCGTCGGCGGGCCGTGCGCCAGGCCGGGCACGCGATCGACGACCTCGTCGCGGCGATCGCGGCCGACGACACGTGGCTCGCCGCCCGCCCGGCCGCTCGCGCCGACCTGCTCGCCCAGCTGGAGATCGCCCGGGCGCGCGCGGCGTCGAGGGGTGACCACGAGTCGACGCTGGCGGCCGCCCTCGAGATCGTCACCGCGCACGCCGACCTGGCCGCGGCCGAGCACTCGCGCGCCGAGGCCGTCGACGCGCGGGCGGCCGCGGGATCCGCCGCGACCCGTGCGCTGGGCGTCGAGCGCGACCTGCGCGC
>NZ_JBFULZ010000129.1:0-11529 GCF_054049635.1 Cellulomonas sp. P5_C6
GGCCTGCACCGTGAGGTACACGACGTCCGACTGGAACACGGGCTTCACGGCGTCGGTCCGGATCACCAACGCCTCCACGTCGGCGATCACCGGCTGGAAGCTGGGCTTCGCGTTCGCCGACGGCCAGCAGGTGACCAACGGCTGGTCGGGCGTGTACAGCCAGACGGGCGCCGCCGTGACGGTGACCAACGCCGCCTGGAACGGCACGATCGCCCCGGGCGGGAGCGTGGACGTCGGCTTCAACGGGTCCCACACCGGGACCAACACCAGGCCGAGCGCGTTCACGGTGAACGGGGCCACCTGCGGCAACGGCTGAGCCGCCCCGAGGAGCCGCGGGGTGGGTGGCGCGTGACACGGACCCGCCGCCCACCCCGCGTGTGCAAGATCACAGGCCGCCTGGCCGGGAGGTATCTCGACGTCAACATACGATCGAAAACGTGCCAGAACGCGAAGAGATCGTCGACGTCCTCCTCGTCGGGGGCGGGATCATGAGCGCCACCCTCGCCGCTCTCATCACCACCCTCGAGCCCACGTGGACCGTCGAGATCCACGAGCGGCGCCCGGCGCTGGCCGAGGAGAGCTCGAACGCGTGGAACAACGCGGGCACGGGCCACGCGGCCCTCTGCGAGCTCAACTACACGCCCGAGCGGGCCGACGGCACGATCGACATCTCCAAGGCCGTCACCATCAACGAGCAGTTCGAGCTGTCCCGCGAGCTGTGGAACCACCTGGCGACGCACGACCGGCTGCCCGGCGGCGACGGCTTCCTGTCGACCACCCCGCACATGACGTTCGTGCGCGGCGCGGACAACGCCGACTACCTGCGCCGCCGGTTCGAGACGCTGCGCAAGCACCCCCTGTTCTCCGACCTCGAGTTCAGCACCGACCCCGCGCAGATCGCGCGGTGGGCACCGCTGCTCGTCGACGACCGTGACCCGTCGGAGCCCGTCGCGGCGACGCGCGCGGCCGAGGGCACGGACGTCGACTTCGGTCGCCTGACCCGCGCGATGGTCGCCGACGCCGTCACGCGCGGCGCGCGCCTGCACCTCGAGTCCGAGATCACGAAGCTCCGCCAGAAGAAGGACGGGACCTGGTCGCTCCGGGTGGCCGACCGCCGCTGGAACGGCCACCTGCGCAGCCGCAAGGTCGCCGCGCGGTTCGTGTTCATCGGCGCCGGCGGTGGCGCCCTCGGCCTGTTGCAGGCGTCGGGCATCCCCGAGGCCAAGGGCTTCGGTGGCTTCCCCATCAGCGGGCAGTTCCTCAAGACCACGAACCCCGAGATCGTCGCCCGGCACCAGGCGAAGGTCTACGGCAAGGCGGACATCGGCGCGCCGCCGATGTCGGTCCCGCACCTCGACACCCGCGTGGTGGACGGCGGCACGGCGCTGCTGTTCGGCCCGTACGCGGGCTGGACCATGAAGTTCCTCAAGAACGGCTCGTGGACGGACCTCGTCCGGTCGATCCGACCGAACAACCTGGTCCCGATGATCGCCGTGGGCATCCGGAACCTGGACCTGGTCAAGTACCTGGTGGGCGAGGTCACCGCGACCGACACCGACCGTTTGCGCACGCTCCGGGCGTTCATGCCGACGGCCCACCCGCGCGACTGGGAGCTCATCGCGGCCGGGCAGCGGGTGCAGGTCATCAAGAAGGACAAGGCCAAGGGCGGCGTCCTGGAGTTCGGCACGGAGCTCGTCACGTCGGCCGACGGCTCGATCGCCGGGCTGCTCGGGGCCTCGCCGGGCGCGTCCACCGCGGTGGCCACGATGCTCGACCTGCTCGAGCGGTGCTTCCCGGACCGCTCCGACGCCTGGCAGCCGCGCCTGCGCGCGATGATGCCGAGCCTCGGAGGCGGCGAGTGGGACGAGTCGTTCGAGCTCGACCAGCTGGTCGACGACGAGCAGATCCGGACCGACAGCTGACAGCGCTGCGGCACGATGGGGTCATGGCTGACCCCCACCCCGTCGAGGCCGTGAGCGCGGAGATGCGCCACGCCAAGGTCCGCGCCGCCACCGAGCACACGACCGTGGGTCAGGTGACGCAGACCGACGACGGGCGCGTGACCATCGCCTGCGCGTGCGGCATGGTGCTCACCAACGGACCGACCTGGTCGCTGGACGAGCACATCCGCCTGCACCGCGCGGAGGCGCGCTTCCTGGCGCTGGCCGCCGTCGCGCCGGACGGCATCCCCCGCCTGGTGCGCTGGCCCCTCTAGACGCCGGCGTGCACGTGGACGTGCTCGTCCTCGTGCTCGTCCTCGTCGTGCTCGTGGGGCAGCCCCAGCTCGTGGGCCCGCTCGTGCGCCTCGCGCGCGGCGATCCGCGCCTGCACGTCCGCGCGCCGCAGCGGCGGGACCGTGGTCGGCGGCTGCCGGCGGGCGGGCAGCTCGTCCAGCAGGCGGGCCGTGATGGCGGCGACCTGCCGGACGGCGTCCTCGAACGGCTCCCGCGTGGCGTCGCTCAGCGACTGGACCCCGGTGACCTTGCGCACGTACTGCCGCGCGGCGGCCTCGATCTCCTCCGAGGTGGCGGGTGGCTCGAGCCCTCGGAGCGTGGTGATGTTCCGGCACATGGTGACGACGCTACGCCGCCGCCCCGACACGCGTCTCGAGCTCGAGGAGCGTCAGCTTGGCCTCCGCTCCCCCGGCGTACTGGCCCGGCGAGCCGTCCGAGCGCACCACGCGATGGCACGGCAGCACCACGGGCAGGGGGTTGAGCGCGCAGGCCGTGCCGACCGCGCGCACCGCCCGCGGGCTGCCGGCGAGGGCAGCCATCGCCGCGTAGCTCGCGGTCCGGCCGAAGGCGACGTCCGGCAGGTGCAGGACGACGTCCCGGCGGAAGCCGCGCAGCAGCTGCAGGTCCAGCGGCACGTCGAACGCCGTGCGCCGGCCCCCGAAGTACTCGTCGAGCTCGCGGGCAACGTCGTCCAGCTGCCGCGGCGCCTCCAGGACGCGCGGGCTCACCGACGACGCGAGCGCGGACAGCACGGCGTCGTGGTCCTGGACCTCGAACGCGACCCGGACCAGGCCCGCGGGCGTGCGCGCGAGAAGCAGGCGGCCCACGGGGCTGTCGACCGTGCGGTAGGCGACGTCGATCAGGCCGTCGGCGGCCGCACGGGCCGCGAGATCGCGGTGCAGGCGAGCGAGGTCGTCGGCGCTCGCGTCCGGAAAGTCGATCATGGCTCCTCCTGGTCGGTCACGGTGCGGCGCAGGGTGGCCACACCGTCGGACGCCGCCCGCCGCGCGGCTGCGGCCGTGCCGCCGACGAGCGCGGCGACGTCGTCGTAGGGCAGCCCCCCGAGGTGGTGGTACGCGACCACCTGGCGCTGCTTGGTGGGCAGCGCGGCCAGCGCCGCCCACAGGTCGAGGTCGCGGCCCTCGGGGCGCAGCGGTCGGTCGGGGACGTCCGCCACGGGCACCGCGTGCCGGGCGGCCCGGCGCACCACGTCGATCGCCTTGCGGTGGGCGATCGTCACGAGCCATGCCTCGACGTTGGCGTCGGCGGGCAGGTCCGGGTAGGCGCGGAGCGCGGCGAGGAACGTCTCCGACCAGGCGTCGTCGGCGTCGACCGGGCCGACCACCGCGCGGCACACGCGCAGCACGGTGGGTCCGTGGACCACGACCACCCGCTCGAAGGGTTCCTTCACGCTCACAGTCTGCAGACGCACAAGGCCCCCCGTGTGTGAGGTCCGACTTTTAGAGTGGCCTCATGACGAACCTCGAGGTGCGGCCGGTGCCGGAGGTGTGCGACCTCGTTCCCTCGCGCGGACCGGTGGTCGAGCTGCACGAGGCGCGGGACGTCCCGCTCGGCGGGGTGCGCGCCATGCGGGTGCGGCGGACGCTGCCGCAGCGCGCGCTGCCCATGGTCGGCGCCTGGTGCTTCCTCGACGAGTTCGGCCCGCAGCACGTCGACATGCGCGTGCTCCCCCACCCGCACACGGGCCTGCAGACCGTGACCTGGCCCGTCGCCGGCGAGATCCTGCACCGCGACAGCGTCGGGTCCGAGGCCGTGGTCCGGCCCGGTCAGCTCAACCTCATGACGGCCGGGCACGGGGTCGCGCACTCCGAGTTCTCGCTGGGCACCGAGCCCCTGCTGCACGCCGTCCAGCTCTGGGTCGCGCTGCCCGACGGGGTCGCCGAGGGTGCGCCTGGGTTCGTCCAGGTGGGCGACCTGCCGGTCTGGGAGGCGCCGCGCGCCCGCGTGACGGTCTTCATCGGCGACCTCGACGGGTCGTGGTCCCCGGCCCGCGTGCACACGCCGCTGCTCGGCGCGGAGGTCACGCTGGACGCCGGCGCCGACATCGAGGTGCCTCTGGTGCGGGGCTTCGAGCACGCGGTGCTGCTGCTCGGCGGCTCGGCGGAGGTCGCCGGCACGCCGCACACGACGAGCGGCCTGCTCTACCTGGGCGACGGGCGGGACTTCGTGCGGGTCCGGTCGCACGACGGCGCGCGGCTCCTCCTGCTGGGCGGGGCTCCCTTCGCGCACGACCTGGTCATGTGGTGGAACTTCGTCGGCCGCGACCACGCCGACATCGCGCGGGCCCGCGCGGACTGGGAGTCGCCGGACCGCGCCGAGCGCTTCGGGCTGGTCGCCGGCCACGACGGTGCCCGGATCCCCGCCCCTGAGCTGCCGAACATCCGCCTCCAGCCGCGCCGCCGGCTCCCGCGCACCCTGGGCGAGACCTCGTGACCGACCTGCCCGTCCGCTCCCGGCTGGTCGCCGCGGCCCTCGACGACGCCGGCGTGCCGGGCCGGGTCGTCGAGCTGCCCGACTCGGCACGCACCGCGGCCGAGGCCGCCTCGGCGGTCGGCGTCGAGGTGGGGGCGATCGCGAACAGCCTCGTCTTCTGGGCCGACGACCGCCCCCTGCTGGTCCTGACCAGCGGTCGGCACCGCGTCGACACCGTGGCGCTCGCCGGCGTCCTGGGCAGGTCGCACATCGGCCGCGCCACCCCGGACCAGGTGCGGGAGGCCACCGGGCAGGCCATCGGCGGGGTCGCTCCGCTGGGCCACCCGCAGCCGGTGGAGACCGTCGTCGACGTCGCGCTGGCGGACTACCCGCAGGTCTGGGCCGCGGGCGGGACGCCGCACACCGTCTTTCCGACGACCTTCGACGAGCTGGTCCGGATCACCGGCGGCACCGCGCTCGTGGTCGGCGACTGAGGGCCGTCCGGGCGGATGCGCGGCGGGCAGCGATCGGCACAGACTGGGCACGACGAGAGGGGACCACGTGGTGCAGGCGAACGGTGACCCGCAGCGCAAGCCGGCGCTGCTGACGGTCGACGACGACCCGGCGGTGTCCCGGTCCGTGGCCCGTGACCTGCGACGACGGTACGGGGACGCCTACCGCGTGGTCCGTGCGGACTCCGGCCCGGAGGCCCTGGACGCGCTGCGCGAGCTCAGGCTGCGCGGCGACCAGGTGGCCGTCCTGCTGGCCGACCACCGGATGCCGGTGATGACCGGCATCGAGTTCCTCGAGCAAGCCATGGACATCTATCCGCAGGCGCGGCGGATCCTGCTGACGGCCTACGCCGACACGGACGTCGCGATCGACGCCGTGAACGTGGTGGACCTGGACCACTACCTGCTCAAGCCGTGGGACCCGCCGGAGGAGAAGTTCTACCCGGTGATCGACGCGCAGCTGGAGGCGTGGACCACGAACCCGCCCAGGACCGTCGCCGAGACCAAGGTGGTCGGGCACCGCTGGTCCGCGCGGTCGTCGGAGGTCCGCGAGTTCCTCGCCCGCAACCAGGTGCCCTACCGCTGGTACGCCAGCGACAGCCCCGAGGGTCGCGTGCTGCTCGACGTCGCGAAGGCCGACGACTCGGCGCTCCCGGTCGTCGTCACCACCGGCGGCACCGTCCTGGTGGCACCGACCGACGGCGACCTGGCGGCGCAGGTCGGGCTCTCGGTCAACCCCTCCGAGCGGTTCTACGACCTCGTCGTCATCGGCGGCGGGCCCGCCGGGCTCAGCGCCGCGCTGTACGGCGCGTCGGAGGGCCTGCGGACGGCACTGGTCGAGAGGAGCGCCACCGGCGGGCAGGCCGGGCAGAGCTCCCGCATCGAGAACTACCTCGGCTTCCCCGACGGAGTCTCCGGCGCCCAGCTGACCGAGCGCGCCCGGCGGCAGGCGCTCAAGTTCGGCGCCGAGATCGTGATGACGCGCGACGCCGTCGGTCTCGAGGTGCACGGTTCGGGCCGGTCGGTCAGGTTCGACGACGGCAGCTCGGTCGACGCGCACACCGTGATCGTCGCCAGCGGCGTCGCGTACCGCGAGCTCGACGGCCCGGGCATCGGCGCGCTCACCGGGCGCGGGGTCTACTACGGGTCCGCGCTCACGGAAGCGACCGCGTGCTCCGACCAGGACATCTACGTGGTCGGCGGGGCCAACTCGGCCGGCCAGGCAGCGATGTACCTGTCCCGGCACGCTCGGTCGGTGACCCTCGTCGTGCGCGCGGCGTCGCTGGACCAGTCGATGTCGCGGTACCTGATCGAGCAGGTCCAGCAGAACCCGAGGATCCGGGTGCGCGTGCACTCGGAGGTGGTGGAGGCGTCGGGCGACGACCACCTGGAGCAGATCGTGCTGCGGGACACCGTCACGGGCGAGAAGGAATCCGTGGACACCGGATGGTTGTTCGTGTTCATCGGGGCCGCCCCGCTGACCACGTGGCTCGACGGCACCGTGACACGCGACCAGCACGGCTTCGTCTGCGCCGGTCACGACCTGCTGGTCGAGGGCAAGGTTCCGGACACCTGGCCCCTCGACCGGCCGCCGTACCACCTGGAGACGAGCGTCCCCGGGGTCTTCGCGGCCGGCGACGTGCGCGCCGAGTCCGCCAAGCGGGTGGCCTCCGCCGTCGGCGAGGGCGCCATGGCCGTGATGCTCGTCCACCGCTACCTGGAGCAGCTGTGACCACCACGCAACCGACCGCCGTACCGCTCGCGTCGATCACCCGGACCCACCTGGCGTGCGACATCGACGAGCTGCGGACGATGTTCCTGTTCGAGCGCCTCACCGACGAGCAGCTGCTCTGGCTGTGCGGGCACGGGCACGTCGAGTTCATCGACCCCGGGGTGCTGTACCGCGAGGGTGACCCGGCGACCGACTTCTACGTCATGCTCGAGGGCTCCCTGGCGCTGTACCGACGGGTCGGCGTGGACGACGTCGAGATCGCACGGACCGCCCAGGTCGGGGTCTACGCGGGCGCGTGGGCCGCCTACCTCGGGGACCGCGTGCCGCAGGCGTACTCGCAGACCCTCCGCGTGCTGGAGCCGTCCCGCTATTACGTCCTGTCCGCCGACGACTTCGCGGCGTTCATGAACGACTGGTTCCCGATGGCGGTCCACCTGCTCGAGGGGCTGTTCTTCGGGCAGCAGAGCTCGCAGCAGGCGATCGGGCAGCGGGAGCGCCTGCTCGCCCTGGGCTCCCTGTCGGCCGGGCTCACGCACGAGCTCAACAACCCCGCGGCGGCGGCCACCCGGGCCACCGCGACCCTGCGCGAACGGGTCGCGGGGATGCGGCACAAGCTCGCGCTCATCGCCTCCGGCCCGTACGACCGCGAGCAGCTGGCGCAGATCATCCACCTGCAGGAGAAGGCGGTCGACGCGCTGGCGCGGGAGCGCGCCTCGGACGTCGTGCCGACGGCGATGCAGGTCTCGGACCTGGAGGACTCGCTGGGCGAGTGGATGGACGAGCACGACATCGCCGGCGGCTGGGAGCTCGCCCCCAGCTTCGTGGCCGCGGGGCTGGGCGTGGAGTGGCTCGACTCGGTCGCGTCGTGCGTGGGACCCGAGGTCCTCGAGGGCGCGGTCCGGTGGCTCGCGTACACGCTCGAGACCGAGTCCCTCATGAACGAGGTCGAGGACGCGACCGGGCGGATCTCGAGCCTGGTCRGGGCCGCCAAGCAGTACTCGCAGATCGGCCGCGCCCCCGACCAGACCGTCGACGTGCACGAGCTGCTCGACAGCACGCTCACCATGCTGGAGCGCCAGCTGGGCGAGGGGATCACGGTCGTGCGGGAGTACGACCGCACCCTGCCCCCCATCCACGTCTTCGCCGCGGAGCTGAACCAGGTGTGGACCAACCTGATCGACAACGCCGCGCAGGCGATGGACGGTCACGGCACCCTGGCGCTGACCACCCGGCAGATCGACGACTGGCTCGAGGTCGAGATCGCGGACACCGGTCCGGGCATCCCCGACGCCGTGGTCGGACGGATCTTCGAGCCGTTCTTCACCACCAAGCCCGTGGGCTCGGGCACCGGGCTCGGGCTCGACATCTCGTGGCGGATCGTCGTCTCCAAGCACCACGGCGACCTGTCCGTGACCTCCGTGCCAGGCGACACGCGCTTCCGCGTCCGGCTGCCCTACCACTCGACGGAAGGACCCACCCCGTGATCGCGATCGACCCGACGGTGCCGCCCAGCGGAACCGGCTGCCTCGAGTGTGACCAGGTGGACGGCTGGTGGTTCCACCTGCGGCGCTGCGCGTCCTGCGGGCACGTGGGGTGCTGCGACACCTCCCCCAGCCAGCACGCGACCGCCCACGCCCGCGCGACCGGGCACCCGGTGGTCCGGACCTTCGAGCCCGACGAGGACTGGTTCTGGGACTACGAGGCGGACGCGTACACGGACGGCCCCCCGCTGGCGGCGCCGGAGCACCGCCCGCTCGAGCAGACCGTGCCGGGCCCGGCGGGACGCGTGCCCGAGGACTGGCGCCGGCACCTCCACTGAGCCGCCCGACGCGCTGCACGCGCGTTCCTGGCATACGCTGCGGTCGCACCACGGCGGGCCTCCGCGTCCGACGGGCGCACCGGGTTCAGCCAGGAGCCCACGAGGAGCTCACGCCCCGACGGGGACGTCTCGGAGGTCGTCGTGCCCACCCCCCACACCACGCCTGCCCAGGTCGGTCGCTTCCGCTACACGGCGCCGACGGGTCGATGGTGGTGGTCCGACGGCACGTTCCGGATCCACGGCATGGCACCGGGCGAGGTCGTGCCGACCCTGGCGCTCATCTCGCGGCACATCCACCCGGAGGACCGCGGCCGGGTGCTCGACGCCCTGGGGCAGTGCGGCGTCGACGGGGAGCCGTTCGGCTGCCAGTACCGGCTGCTCGACCTGGGCGGCGCCGAGCACTCCGTGACGCTCACCGGCGCCGGCGAGCCCGACGACTCCGGCCTGCGCACGGTGACCGGCTTCCTGGTCGACGTGACGGCGTCCCAGCGCGACGCCGTCGCCCACCGCGTGAACGAGGAGCTCACCCAGGCGCTGCGCTCGCACGCCGTGATCGACCAGGCCAAGGGCGCGTTCATGCTCGGGTACGGCATCGACGGCGATGCCGCGTTCGAGCTGTTGCGCTGGGGTTCCCAGCAGCGCAACGTGCGCCTCCTGACGCTCGCCGAGCGCCTCGTCGCCGCGGTCGAGGTGGGCGGCGGTCTCGGCTCGGACACGCGGCAGCGGCTGGACGACTTCTTCTTCGCCAGCCTCTCGGACGCCTCGCAAGAGACTGCGCGGACGAGCCCGGGGCTCGACATCGCGTTCGACACGTCCGGCGACGTGCCGGTGGTCCGCGTCGAGGGGCCCGTCGACCTGGCGACCGCGCACGAGCTCACCGCGGCGGTGACCCAGCTGATGATCAAGGCCCGCGAGACGGGCGAGATGGTGGTCGACCTGCGCGACGTGTCCCACCTCGGCTCGGTCGGGGTCTCGGCCCTGACCGCCGCCCACCGGCGAAGTGCCGCCGCAGGTGTGAGGATGCGTATCGTGCTCTCCCCCGGGACCAGCCTCGGGCTGGCAGGAGCGCACGGCCTGGACGTGATCAGCGCACCCACCGACAGGTCGACCGACCGCGACCGGCTCGACCAGGTCGCGCAATGAGCTGAGGGGTCCCGATGGCGTCCGACGGCTACGTCGACCAGGACGCCGTCCTGCGCGCCTTCGACTCCTCCCCCGGGGTCCAGCTCGTCGTCAGCGCTCCCGACCTGCGCATCGTGGCGGCCAACCGTGGTGCCCGCGACGCGTTCCAGCGCGGCAGCCTGCTCGACGTCCGCCTGCGGGACCTGCGGGACCCGGGCTTCCAGGCCGTCGTGTCGGCGCTGACCGAGGCGGTGCGCACCGGCGAGCCGTTCCACGACGACCAGGTGCCCGTGGTGGCCGACTGGTCCAACCCGGCGTCCRGCATGTGGCTCGACCTCACGGTGACGCCGACGCGCGACGAGTMCGGCTCGGTGCGGGGCGCGGTCGCCGCGGGGATCGACATCACGACGCGCCTGCGCGCGGCGCAGCTCGAGCGGGACGGCGCCGCGACCGCCGACCAGCGGCTGGCCCGCGCCCGCGAGGTCGTCCTGCGGCTGCAGGGCGCGCTGCTGCCGTCGACGGTCCCMCTGCTGCCGCGGGTCGACGTCGCGGCGTCCTACCTCGTGGCGGGTCTCGAGCAGGCGGCGGGCGGCGACTGGTTCGACTCGGCGACCCTGCCGGACGGGCGCCTCTCCCTCACGGTCGGCGACGTCGTGGGGCACGGCGTCGAGGCGTCGGCGATCATGAGCCAGCTGCGCGCGGTCCTCGCCGCGCGGCTGCTCGAGGGCGCCGGGATCCTGCGCGCCCTCGAGGCCGTCGAGGCCTTCGCCGGGCGGGTCTCGGGTGCCTTCGCGGCGACCCTGTGCGTCGCGCTGCTCGACCCCCACACCGGAGACCTCGAGTACGCCACCCGCGGGCATCCCGCTCCCCTCGTGGTCGGTCCTGACGGCGCCCACGTCCTGCCGACCACCGGCGACGGGCCGCTCGGCTCCCGCACGGAGGGACGCGTGGCCACCGCGAACCTCCCCGACGGGTCCGCGATCGTGCTCTTCACCGACGGGCTCGTCGAGAACACCCACCGGCCGCTGCGCGACGGCCTCACCGCCCTCGAGCGGACCGCGCTGGACGCGTACCGCGACACGTCGGGCGGCGCCTCGGTGGCCGGACGGATCTGCCAGCACGTGCCGTCGGTGCTCATCGACGACGGCTTCACCGACGACGTGACCGTGCTCGCCGCGCACCGCCGGCCGGCACCGGCCCCCCTCCGGCTCGACGTGACCGCCGACCCCGGGCAGCTGGCGCGGGTCCGCGGGGCGATGGACGCCTGGGGGCTCGGCGTCGGTCTGGGCTCGCGGGACCGCTCTGCGCTGGTGCTCGGCGTGAGCGAGGTGATGGCGAACGCCGTCGAGCACGCCTACCGGGACGTGGACCCGGGCACCGTGGAGATCCGGGCCACGATCCGGGACGACGCCATGGTCGAGCTGGTCGTGCGCGACCACGGACGCTGGCGTGAGCCCGACCGCGACCCCGGCGAGCGCGGCCGCGGGTTCAGCATGATGGCGTCGGCCGGGCTGCAGGTCACCGTCGAGTCCGGGGACGACGGCACCGCCGTCACGCTGGAGTGCCCGGCCCGCCGGCCGGCACCCGTCGACCAGGCCGATGCCGTCTCGGACTCCGTGACCCGCTCCGCCGCCCCGCTGTCCCTGCGTTCCGACGCGGCCGGCGCCCACGTCGTCC
>NZ_JBFULZ010000130.1:0-11367 GCF_054049635.1 Cellulomonas sp. P5_C6
GCTCGATCCGCCCGCCCGCGAAGACGGCGATGCGGTCGGACATCGTCAGCGCCTCCTCCTGGTCGTGCGTGACGAACAGGAACGTGATGCCGACCTGCCTCTGGATCGCCTTGAGCTCGACCTGCATCTGCTCGCGCAGCTTGAGGTCGAGGGCGCCGAGCGGCTCGTCCAGCAGCAGCACGCGCGGGCGGTTGACCAGCGCCCGTGCCAGCGCGACGCGCTGCCGTTGCCCGCCCGAGAGCTGCGCGGGCTTGCGGTCCCCGTAGCCGCCGAGCTGCACGCTCTCGAGCGCCTCGAGTGCGCGCTGCGTGCGCTCCTTGCGGCCCACCCGCTTCACGCGCAGCCCGTACGCGATATTGTCGAGGACGCTCATGTGCGGGAACAGCGCGTAGTCCTGGAACACCGTGTTGACGTCCCGCTCGAACGGCGCCCGCTGGGTCACGTCCACGCCCGCCAGCTCGACGGTCCCCCCGGTGGGCAGCTCGAAGCCGGCGATCATGCGCAGCACCGTGGTCTTGCCCGAGCCCGACGGCCCCAGCAGCGTCATGAACTCGCCGTCGCGGACGTCGAGGTCCACGCCGTCGACGGCGACGACCTCGCCGAACTCCTTGCGGACGCCCCGTAGCCGGACGGCGACGACATCCTCCATCGCTGCAGCCCCTCTCCCGTGGCCGGCACCCGCTCTGACCGCCGATATCGCGGCCGTTTCGACGGAACCTAGCGGAAATCCGTTGCGAGAACGCGCTTCTGCGTTACGAATCGGTTGCAGTCGTGGATCCGGCCCGATGTCTCCCGCGATGCCCGTGTCGGCGGCCGGTGACAGCATCCAGGCATGAAGATCCTCAAGCAGGTCGTCGTCGTCGACGCTCCGGACCTCGCGGCCGAGAGCACCTTCTGGGCGGGGCTCCTCGGCGGCACGGTCGAGGCCGAGGACGACTGGCACACCGTGTACGTCGACGGGCACCCGCGCCTCGGCTTCCAGCTGGCGCCCGACCACGTGCGCCCCGACTGGCCCGACGGCGAGCAGCAGCAGATCCATCTGGACCTGTACGTCGAGGACGTCGCGGCCGCGCACGACGAGGTCATGGCGCTGGGCGCTCAGCTCCTCCAGTCGGCGCAGGACCCGGACGCCACCGAGGGGTTCCAGGTCTACGCCGACCCGGCAGGTCACCCCTTCTGTCTCTGCTGGGGGTGAGCACGGCGGGTCGGCCCGCCCGGCTAGGGTGGCCGGAGCTGAGCCGGGTGTCGAGGGAGGAACCGTGCCGCGGTTGACCAGTGCCGACGTGGCACGCGAGAGCGGCCTGTCGCGCACCACCGTGAGCTACGTGCTCAACGGCAAGACCGGCGTGGCGATCCCCGAGGCCACCCGCCAGCGAGTCCGGGACGCGGCGGCCCGACTGGGCTACACGCCGTCGGCTGCCGCCCGCGCCCTGCGCTCGGGCCGGAGCGACCTCGTGCTCTGCGTCCTGCCCAACTGGACCATCGGGCCGGTCATCGACTCGCTGCTCGACCAGCTCACGGCCCAGCTCGCCGACCGCGGCCTGTCGGTGCTGGTGCACCACGACCGCGGACCTCGTCCGCTCTCGGACCTCTGGCGGGCCGTGACGCCGCGCGCCGTGCTCGGGCTCGCCCCCTTCGCCGAGGAGGACGCCCGCGCGATGCGCCAGGCCGGCATCGTCGTGGTGGGGAGCACGCTCGACGAGGACGCACCCCCAGGCGGCTTCTCCGCCCCGCAGTCGGAGATCGGGCGGCTGCAGGTCGAGCACCTCGTCGGACGCGGCCACCGGGTCCTCGCGTACGCCGCCCCCGCCGACGTGCGCCTGACCGCGTTCGCCGAACCTCGCCTGGCGGGGGTCGTCGCCGAGTGCGAGAGGCTCGGCCTCCCGGCACCGATGGTGCGGGAGGTGGACCTCACCACGGACTCCGCGGCCGCGGCGGCGCGGGAGTGGCGGGCGGCCGACCCACCCGTGACCGCGGTCGCGGCGTACAACGACGAGGTCGCSCTCGCCGTCCTGTCGGGCCTGCGCGCGCAGGGGCTCCGCACCCCGGAGGACGTCGCGGTCATCGGTGTCGACGACATCCCCGCGGCGAGCCTGGCCGCGCCTCCGCTCACGACCGTGTGGCAGGCCATCGACGCTCAGGCCGGCTACCTGGCCGCCTCCGTCCTGGCGGCCCTGGACGAGTCCATCGAGGCGCCGGCTCACCCGGGCGACGAGTTCCTCGTCATGGCCCGCGACTCGACGTGAACGGGTCGCTCCGCGTGCCCTCGACGACCGGGTACACCGTCGACACCGACGACCCCCGCGCCCCCGACGTGCTGGCCCTGCTCGACGACCACCTCACCGACATGTACGCGACCTCGCCCGCCGAGTCCGTGCACGCGCTGGACCCGTCGGCGCTCGCGACCCCGGGCATCACCTTCTGGACCGCACGCGACACCACCGGGAGCCTGCTCGGCTGCGCGGCCCTCAAGCAGCTCGGCCCGACGGACAGCGAGCTCAAGTCGATGCGCACCGCGACCGCGGCGCGGGGGCGTGGCGTCGGGGCGTCGGTGCTCGCGCACGTGCTCGCCGTCGCCTCGGGGCGGGGCATCCGGACCGTCCACCTCGAGACCGGGACGCAGGACTACTTCGCTCCCGCCCGGCGGCTCTACGAGCGGGCGGGGTTCGTCGAGTGCCCGCCGTTCGCCGACTACGTGATCGACCCGCACAGCGTGTTCTACCGGCTCGAGCTCCGACCGCCCGACTGACCGGGTCACGCGACGAGCGCGCCTGCAGTCTCGAGCCGTCCGTCGAGCATCCGGACCGTCGCGTCGACCGAGCCCAGGGTGGACGCGTCGTGGGAGACCAGCAACGTCGCCGCGTCGAGCTCCCGCGTGAGCCGCGTGATCAGCTCGATCACCTGCGTGCCCCGCTCGTGGTCGAGCGCGGACGTCGGCTCGTCGACCAGAAGCACCCGCGGCGACCCGACCAGAGCCCGGGCGATCGCGACCCGCTGACGCTGGCCGCCCGAGAGCTGCGCCGGTCGCTTGCCGGCCTGGTCGGCGAGCCCGACCTCCGCGAGCAGCGTCATGGCCTCCGCCCGGACCGCGGCGGGGCGCCGGCCGCGCAGGTGCGCGTGCAGCTCGAGCTGCTCGAGGGCGGTCAGCGACGCCAGCAGCTGCGGCGACTGGAACACGATCCCGATCTGCTCGAGCCGGGTCCGCGTCGCGCCGGCGAGCGAGGTGCCGGGCTCGAAGAGCACCTCCTCGTCGATGCGTACCGCTCCCGAGTTCGGCCGCGTCAGGCCGCCCGCCACCGCGAGCAGGCTGGACTTCCCCGACCCCGAGGGGCCGAGCAGGGCCGTCGTCGTGCCCGACGGGATGGCGATGCTGACGTCGTCGACGGCAGTCAGGGTGGTGTCCCCGTCGGGGTAGACGAGCGTGATGTGGTCCAGGTGCAGTTCCATGGTGGAGCTCCTTCGGGTTCAGCGCGCCGCGAGGGCTGCGTGGGGGTCGATGCGGGTGATCCGGGCGATGGCCAGCGCCGAGCCGACCAGGCCCATCGCGACGAGCGCGACCGCGGGGACCAGGACCGTGGTGGCGCTGACGACGACGGGCACCACCCCCGACAGCAGCGCCGCGCCGACGGCGGCGAGCGCGGTGCCGATCCCGACGCCGAGCACGAGCACCACGGCCGCCTGCCCGATCGCGTCGCGCAGGAGGTAGCGCGTGGAGGCCCCCAGCGCCTTCAGCACGGCGACGTCGCCCGCGCGGCTGATGGTCCACACGGTGAAGAACGCGCCGACGACCAGCGCGGAGATCGCCATGAGGAAGACCTGCATCATCGTCAGCGAGCCGTTCTCGGCCGAGTAGGAGCTGATCGCGCTGCGCGCCTGCGCCGTCGTGACGGTCACGGTGCCCAGCGCCGCGTCGGTGTCGGCGACCGTGGCGTCCTGCTCGTCGAGTGTCAGGGCGACGACGGTGGCGGTGGGGCCGGCCGCGCCGTCGACACCCGGCGTGCCGATCGCCTGCCAGTCGTCCAGCGTCGTCCAGACGACCGGCGTGTGCGCGAAGGACGTCGTCGTGTCCAGGATCGCCGCGACCCGCAGCTGCAGGCCCGCGACGGCGACCGTGTCACCCTCGGCGACGGACAGCTCGGTCGCGGCCGACTCCGACAGCACGACGGTGCCCTGGGCCAGCGTGCCGGCCCCGGCCGGAAGTAGTGCGGAGCCCGGCTCGACCCCCAGAGCCGTGACCGAGGCCGTCGTGGTGCGCGACTCCGAGCGGGTCATCGCGACGCCGAGCGGGTCGGCGCTGACGACCCCCGGCGCGGCGGCCCAGTCCTGCCACTGGTCGGCGGTCACCGAGGAGGCGGTGAAGTCGAGCGCGTCGGTCGGGTCGGGCATCGCGAACGCCAGGTGGTCGGCGCGCAGGGCGGTGACGGCCGACGTCGACTCGCGGGACAGGCCGGCGGTCAGCGAGGCGAGGAACGTGACGAGGAACGTGATCATCGCGATCACGACGAGCATCAGGGTGAAGCGCCCGCGAGCGTGGCGCAGGTCGCGCAGGGCGACGAACATCGGTGACCTCCAGGGTCGGTGGGTGGCTCCCTCCAGCGTCGCGGCGGACCGACCCGAGCCCATCGGGCCGCGGGCTGGACCCTCGGAGCCGGAGGGTGGCGGCGGATCTCCACCCTTTGGCCGATGCCCCGCTCCCCCCGGTGGCTACGGTGGCTGGGTGCCTGCCCACGCGACCTTCCCGGTGACCCGCGGGCTGCTGATCGGCCTGGACGTGCTGGTGGCGGCCCTGCTGGTGACCGCCGTGCTCCAGCCCGACCCGTCGGTCCGACCGTGGGTGGCGGTCGTCGCCGCGCTCGCGTTCGGCCTGCTCTACGCCTGGGGCCGCGCCGCGATCCGGATCCACGAGCAACCGATCACCACGCCGCGGGGAGCCTGGTGGCCGGCCGGGGCCTGGGTCGCCGGGCTCCTCCTGCTCTGGGTGGCGCTGCTGGCCACGAGCACCTCGGCCCTGTGGCTCGCGTTCCCGTTGACCCTTCTCGAGATGCACGTCCTCGGGCCGCACCGCGGCGTGCTCGCCGTCGTCGCGACCACGGTGCTCGCCGTCGGCGCCGGGCTCGTCGAGCGGACCGGCGACTTCTCGCCCGGGCTGGTCCTCGGACCCGTGGTGGGCGCCGCCGTCGCTGTGGCCGTGATGCTCGGGCTGGAAGCGCTCGCCCGGGAGTCCGACGAGCGCCGGCGCACCGTCGAGGACCTCACGGCGGTCCGCGAGCACCTCGCGGCGGCCGAGCGGGACGCCGCGGTCGCCGGCGAGCGGGAGCGCCTGGCCCGGGAGATCCACGACACCCTCGCGCAGGGCTACTCCGCGATCGAGCTGCTCCTGCGCTCCGCCGACCAGAGCATCGGCACCGACGACGACCGGGCGCGCCGGTTCGTCGAGCAGGCGCGCGAGACCGCCGCCGACAACCTGGGTGAGGCCCGCCGGTTCGTCCGCGCGCTGGCACCCGCCGACCTCGACGGCGCGACGCTCGTGGCCGCACTCGAGCGGGTGGCCGAGCGCGCGCAGGACACGGCCGACGGGCTCGTGGTCCGGGTGGAGACCTCGGGCAGCCGCCGACCGTTGCCGGTCGCGCTCGAGGCGGCTCTGGTCCGTGTCGCGCAGTCGGCCCTGGCCAACGTCGTGCAGCACTCCGCCGCCCGGCACGCGGTGGTGACCCTCACCTACCTCGACGACKAGGTGATCCTCGACGTGGTCGACGACGGGCGCGGCTTCGACCCGCACGTGGAGCGCACCTCCGCTCGCCCCGGCGGCTTCGGGCTCGTGGCGATGGGCTCCCGGATCCAGGAGATCGGCGGCACGCTGACGGTGGAGAGCGCACCCGGAGAGGGCACCGCCGTCGCCGTGCGCCTGCCAGTGGCCGAGGACGTCCGCCCCGTCGTGCCCGACGAGCTCCAGGGGACGCCGTGATCGACGTCGTGCTCACCGACGACCATCCCGTGGTCCGCGCGGGTCTGCGCGCGGTGATCGAGAGCGAGCCCGACATGCGCGTGGTCGCCGAGCTGGCCACGGCGGAGGAGCTGGTGGCCCGGGTGCGGCGTGGCGACCCGGCGGACGTGCTCCTGCTCGACCTGCAGTTCGGGCCCGGTCGGCTGGGCGGCGCCGAGGCGACCCGCCAGATCGTCGCCGCGGGCGGTCCCCCGGTGCTCATCCTCACCACGTACGGCTCGGACTCCGACATCCTCTCCGCGATCGAGGCCGGCGCGAGCGGGTACCTGCTCAAGGACGCCCCGACCGACGAGCTGACCGCCGCCGTCCGCGCCGCCGACTCCGGTGCTGTCGCGCTGGGCCCGGCGATCCAGGCGCGGCTGCTCGACCGGATGCGCCGCCCCACCGTCTCCCTGACGCTGCGCGAGCTCGAGGTGCTGAACCTGGTGGCGCTCGGCCGGTCCAACGACGCCATCGCCCGCGAGCTCTTCCTCTCGCGCGCGACCGTGAAGTCCCACCTCGCGCACGCCTACGACAAGCTGGGCGTGCAGTCCCGCACGGAGGCGATCGCCGCTGCCCGGGAGCGCGGGATCCTGCCGTCGTAGCGCGCGACTACCCCGTGCGCGCGATCAGGTCGCGCAGCGCGCCGGCCGGGTCGTCGATCTCGGGCCCGTGGCTGAACAGCACGCGCGACCCGACGTGCTCGGCAAGGCGGCGCACCGACTGCGCCGCGCGCGCGGCGTCGGCGGTGAACTGCTCCGGCGCGGGGACCAGTCGGCCGTCGGCGACGCCCACGGCGTCCCCGGCGAACACGGCGCCGTCGGCGACGTGGACCAGGCCGAGGTGCCCGGGCGTGTGGCCGGGCAGAGCGAGCACGCGGAGCCCGCGCACGGTGTCCCCGTCGGACACGGACGAGACGGGCCCGACGTAGTCGTCGAGGGGGCTGGCCCAGACGGTCGCGGCGGGCGCGAGCTCGCGGATCCGGGCCAGCCCGCCGGTGTGGTCAGGGTGGTGGTGCGTGAGCAGGACGTCGGTCACGTCGGACCACGCGGCGCCGAGCTCGTCGAGCCGGCTACGGATCGCGTCGGGCTCGGCGGCCATCCCCGTGTCGATCAGCGCGAAGCCGTCGGGGTGCTCGACCAGGAAGGCGCGGACGTCGAGCTCCACGGCCTCCGGGCCGGCCATCCCGGCGGGGATGTGCAGGGTCATCGGGATCGGGTGAATCATGTCGCCACCACGAGAACGAACCTAGCGACCGCGCGGGATCCGGTCGACCGCCGGTGATCCACGGTGAAGGTTGTCGACGATCCGGGGCACACCGCCGCCCGCAGAACCCGACGTGGCTAGCGTGGCCCCATGGTCGGCGTGGATACCGCGAGGACCGGTCCGCTCCCCTCGGGACGAACCCGCACCACCGCACAGGTGCTGCGGTGGACCGCAGCGCTCTGGATCCCCGCGGCCGCCGCAGTCACGGTCGCCGCCGCGCTCGGCTACGGCGTCGGCCAGAACGTGCTGAGGTCGTCGGCGAACGACCCGCAGGTCCAGCTGTCGAGCGACGCGGCCGCGCGTCTGTCTGCCGGCGACTCGCCCGCGTCCGTCACCGGTGGGCCGACGGTGGACCTCGCGACAGACCTCGGAGCGGCCGTCACCGTGGTCGCCCGCGACGGCGCGATCCTGGCGTCCGGCTCGCGGCTCGACGGGGAGCCCGCCGCGCCGCCGCAGGGGGCCCTCGACGCGGCGACGGCGCACCAGAACGTGGTGACCTGGCAGCCTCGACCAGGTGTTCGCATGGCGGCGGTGATCACCGCGTGGTCCTCGCCGCAAGGGTCAGGGACGGTCGTCGCGACCCGCTCCCTGCGGCCCGTCGAGCAGCGCGTGGACCAGCTGACGGCGCTCGTCGCCGCGGGCTGGCTCGCCGGCCTCGCGGCCACGGCGGTCGCTGCGTTCGTCGCCGCCTGGGTCATCCCACCGCGCCCGACGCCCTGACGGCGAGTGGTGGCGCGGCGGCGCAGCCCCACGCTGACCGCCGCTTGCGCTGCTGAGGTCCAGCACCTGAGAGCTGGGCGCCGTGCTCTCAGTCGATTCTCAAGACGGTCGTCCTACGGTCGCCACCGGCCCAGGTCCGACGACCGGAAGCGCAGGTGGCAATGCCGTGAGCACGACGAGTGCGGACGCGACGACCGGAGCACCGGAGCGGATCTCGAACTTCGGGAACAGCCTGGTGTCGGTCAGCACGAGGTTGACGGTCGGCACGAACGACGAGTGGGAACGAGCCGTGAGGCGCGCCGGACCGCGCGGGCTCACGGTCCGCGGTGCCGGCCTGAGCTACTCGGACGCTGCCTTGAACAGTGCCGGTCTCGTCGTCTCCGCGTCCCCCAGCCGCGGGATCGGCCCGGTGCACGTGACGCCGTCCCCGGGCACACCGGCCGCGTGGGTCGACGTCGGCGCCGGGGTCACGCTGCGCGAGGTACTGCGGACCGTCGTCCCGCAGGGCTGGATCCTTCCGGTCCTGCCCGGCACCGCGCTGGTAACCGTCGGCGGCGCGATCGCCGCGGACGCGCACGGGAAGAACCACGACTCCCGGGGGTCGTTCGGGACCCACGTCGGTCGCCTGGTCCTGCGCGCGCCCGTCGGCGGCGAGCTGGTGATCGGCCCGGACCACGACCCCGCCGCGTTCTGGGCCACCGTCGGCGGACTCGGGCTGACGGGGCTGATCATCGACGCCCGGCTGGACCTGGAACCGATCTCGAGCGGCCTCGTGATCGTCGACGAGACGGTGTGCGGCAGCCTGGACGCGGTCCTGCACCGTCTGCTCGTCGCGCAGCGGGCAGGGGTGCACTCGGTGGCGTGGCTCGATGGCCACGCCCGAGGCACCGCCGTCGGACGCGGGGTCGTGACCGTCGCCCACCATGCTCTGTTCGACGAGCTCTCGGCCGCCGACCGTCTGCGGCCGCCCGCGTACCAGAGCCGGGCATGGCCGGGGCGCTGGCCGCTGTCGGTCAACCTCGTCCGGCCGTCCGTCGTCCGCACCGCCAACGCGACGCGGTACGCCCGAGCGCGCAGTGGGATCAAGCCCGGGACGCGCTCGATCGCCTCGGTCTTGCACCCGCTCGACTCGATCGCCTCGTGGCCTACCGCCTACGGGAGCGCCGGGTTCGTCCAGTACCAGCTCGCAGTGCCGGACGGCCGGGAGGACCTGCTCGGTGCCGTGCTCGCAGCGCTGTCGACGGTCGGCTGCCCGCCGTCGCTGGCCGTGCTGAAGCGGTTCGGCGCGGCGTCGCCCGCTCCCCTGTCGTTCCCGCTCCCGGGCTGGACCCTCGCTCTCGATCTCCCCGCCGCGGCGGGACGCCGCGCCCGGGGCGCCCTCGACGCTCTCGACACGAGGGTCGCGGGAGCAGGCGGCCGGCTCTACCTCGTGAAGGACTCCCGGATGCGGCGCGACCTGCCCGGGGCGATGTACCCACGGCTCGACGAGTGGCGCGCGACACGGGACCGGCTGGACCCCGACGGCGTGCTGACGTCCGACCTCGACCGGCGGCTCGGGCTCACCGGCAGGAGCCGCTGATGCTGAACTCCCTCGGCCAGCCCGACACGGTCCTGCTGCTGGGCGGTGCGTCGGACATCGCCGTCGCCACGGCCCTGGAGTGGGTACGCGACCGCCAGGTGCGGCTCGTGATCGCCGCGCGGCCGGGCGCCCACCGGGACTGCGCGGTCGCGAGCCTGGCCGCGGCGGGAGCGAGCGTGGAGGTCGTCGACCTCGAGGCGACGGATCCCGGCGCGGCGGCCGACGACGTGGACCGCGTCTTCGACCGGTGGGAGATCGACGTGGCGCTCGTCGCGCACGGCGTGCTCCCCGACCAGGACGCCCTCGAGCGCGACCCCGGCCTGGCAGCAGAGGTCTGCGCGACCAACTTCTCGTCCGCCGTCGTGGTCGGCCTGCAGGTGGCGCGCCGCATGACGCAGCAGGGGCACGGCGTCATCGTGGCGATCTCGTCGATCGCGGCCGTCCGGCCACGAGCCGACAACTACGTCTACGGGGCCACCAAGGCGGGCGCCGACGCCTTCTTCACCGGCCTGCGTCAGCGCCTACGGGGCACCGGTGTCCGGGTGCTGGTGGTCCGCCCCGGATTCGTGCGCACACGGATGACCGCCGGTCTCGCGCCCGCGCCCTTCGCTGTCGAGCGCGAGGCGGTCGGCCGGGCGATCACCTCGTCCGTGGCGTCGCGCGACCGGGTCGTCTGGGTGCCCTCGTCGCTGCGAGTCGTGGCGTGGGCTCTGCGACTGGCACCCGACCCGCTGGTGTCGCGGCTCGCCACCGTGCGCGCACGACCGCGGGATCTCTCAGCCTCCTCTTCTGATCCGGCTGCGAGCGTGAGGCATCGGCCGACCGGCGCACTGCAGCTCGGCGTCCTCAGGAGGACCTCGTGACGACACGACAGCCCGACCGTCGCGGACGACGGCTGGTGGTGTGGGACCTCGACCGCACCCTCACGCGGTCGGACACCCTGGTCCCGTTCCTGCGAGCGGTCGCCGGGTCGGCGTGGCCGCGCGTGACGGCCCAGGTCGCCTCCGATGTCGCCGTGCACGGAGGGAGCCGCGCCCAGCTCAAGGACGCGCTCCTGCGCAGGACGCTGGCCGGCCGGTCGGTGCGAAAGGTCGACGTCGTCGCGAACGCGTTCGCGCGGTGGATCGTCGCGGAAGGGTGCCGCGCCGACGCCCTCGCCCGCTGGGACTGGCACCTGCGCTGCGGCGACACGCTGGCCCTCGCCTCGGCGTCCCTGGCTCTCTACGTGCGGCCGGTGGCCGACCTGCTCGGCACCGACCTCGTGATCGCCACCGAGCTCGCGGCCGACCGCGGTCTCCTGACCGGGGAGCGCGCGACGCCGAACTGCCGGGGCGGCGAGAAGGCGCGTCGGATCGGAGCGCTCGTCGACGAGCTCCGGCCGGACACGGTATGGGCATACAGCGACAGCGCCAGCGACCGGGCGATGCTCTCGCTGGCGGACGTTCCCGTGCGCGTGCGCCCGTGGCGCCGGCTGGACGAGCTGGTGGCCGCCGGATGATCGACACCGAGGCCCCGCCGGTTACAGACGAACCGCCCGCGCCGCGCCGCGCCCGCCGACCGCGGTGGGTCCGGACGACCGTCGCCGCTGTCGTCGCCATCGTCCTGGCATCGCTCCTCGTGTCCTACGTGGGCGCGCTGACGGCCCCCGGCCAGGCCGACTGGCAGGATCGGTCAGTGGGCTGGGTGCGGGACCACGGCGGAAACGGCGTCGTGAACCGCATCGAGAACTGGTGGTACTCGCGCCACGCGCCGGCCGGTGGCACCCCGGACCCCGGCGTCCTGCCGGCCTGGAGCGCCGGCCGCGCGGCCGCCACGGGGC